>JAGLLQ010000416.1 GCA_023140455.1 Desulfobacteraceae bacterium
CTTGTAATTATTCCAAAATCAAACCGCGTTGACAAAGACGCTCTTATAAATCACCTATTTGCAACTACTGACCTTGAACGTTCATATCACGTGAACATGAATATGATTGGTATTAATGGGGCCCCCAAGGTTAAAGCTCTTAAAACTATTTTAATAGAATGGCTTGAATTTAGAACCCAGACAGTTAGAAAACGATTTGAATACAGATTGAATAAAGTTTTAAACAGACTGCATATTCTTGATGGCTTATTAATTGCTTTCTTAAATATTGATGAAATCATAGCAATTATCAGAAATTCTGATCATCCCAAAAAAGAACTTATTAAAAAGTTTAATTTAAGCGATAAACAGGCTGACACAATTTTAGACATTAAACTCAGACAACTTGCAAAGCTTGAAGAAATTAAAATCATTACTGAACAAAAAGAGCTTAATAAAGAGAGAAAAATCATTGAAAAAATACTCTCTTCAGAAAAAAACTTAAACAAAGAAATAAAAAAAGAAATAAAAAAAGACAGGAAAAAATATGGGGATAAGCGTCTTTCTTTAATTAACAGACAGGAAGATGCAGAGGCATTTTCAGAAATTGAAGTCATCGATAAAGAACCTGTAACTGTTACTTTATCAAAAAATGGCTGGATACGCTCAGCAAAAGGGCATGATGTTGATCCTGAAAAATTAAAATTTAAAATTGGGGATGAACTTTTATCCTATACCAGAACATGGAATGACAAACCAGTGGTTTTTCTTGACTCTAAAGGTCGATCTTACAGTATTCCCTGCCACACACTACCTTCTGCCAGAGGATTTGGTGAACCGATTACAGGACGCCTTACAATACATCAGGGTTCTCATATTGAATACATTTTAACAAATGAAGATAATGCTATAATCTTTCTCTCATCTGACCGAGGATATGGCTTCCTTACTAAATTTTCAAATTTTATTACAAAAAACAGAAACGGCAAAGCATTAATCAACATACCGGAAAATTATAAATTATTAGAACCGCAATTGATTAATGATATAGATAACGAAATTTTAACGGCTGTAACTTCAAAAGGACGCTTACTTATTTTTAAGATTTCTGAAATGCCTCAACTTGATAAAGGCATGGGAAATAAAATTATTTCGATTCCCAAAAAAGAACTGGAATCTTCAGACCCTGAGAAATTAAAACTATTAAAAATCTTGCCTGATAATGTAAATCTTGTTATTAATACACAAAGTGATTCTCTAATACTTAATAAAGGCAATCAGGAAAATTATTTAGGGAAACGGGCTCAAAGAGGAAAAAAACTTCCCAGAGGCTATCAAATTATAACCTCTCTGGATATTGAGCCTTCAACATAAATTACATTTATATTTTTTTGCATTAAGATGAAATTTTTTTTAAAAAAACATCTTATTTCCATCGCAGTTTATTCAACTTGCGCTATTTTTGTTTTTTTCTCTGTTTTGATTAACAATCAAGCAAAAAACAAAACACACAACAGCCTCGATAAAATTGAACAAATTGGTAAAATCAGGCTGATCAGCAATCTCAGCGCAACTACATACCATTTATATAACTCTACACCAATGGGATTTGAATATGATCTTGCTTCAAAATATGCCCAATTTCTAAACGTTGAACTTGATATTGTTACTCCCGGCTGGAACAACATAATCCCCTATCTTGAAACTGGAAAAGGAGATTTTATTGCTGCAGGACTTACTATTACAAAACAAAGGCTTACAAGAGTCAATTTTTCCATACCTTATCTTACAATCCAGCAAAGATTAATATATCATAATGATAAAGAAGAAATTGAACGTTTAGAAGACCTTGCAGGTAAAACAATTCATGTTAGAAGGGGAACTTCATATCACAATAGATTAAAAATTCTGAGAGAAGAAGGTATTGATTTAAATTATATTCTTCATAATAATACAGCTACTAAAGATTTTATTGGCATGGTTGCAAGAAAAGAAATTGATTATACAATCGCAGATTCCAATATCGCTTATTTAAATCGCAGGTACCACCCGGATATTCGAGTGGGTATATCTTTACAACAAAAAGAATCACATGGTTGGGCTATAAGAAAAAAAGACAGTGAGCTTCAAAAAAGTATTAATAAATTTCTTGTTCAGGCAAGAAAAGATGGCACTTTAAATAAACTGTATAATAAATATTACAATAATATTGCAGCATTTGATTATTACGATATAAAAATATTTCATAAACGAATTGTGAGCCGCCTTCCAAAGTATAAGGAGATAATTATTAATCAAGCTGAAAAATATCATCTTGACTGGAAAATAATTGCTGCAATTGCATACCAGGAATCCCATTTTGAACCTTTGGCAAGAAGCTATACCAATGTAAGGGGGTTAATGCAGGTCACAATGGATACAGCCAGAGAAATGGGTATTACAAACAGGCTTGACCCATATCAAAGCATTATGGCTGGGAGCAAATATTTGAGTATGCTCTATAACAGGTTTATTGATATTGATGATCATTATCAGAGGATATTATTTTCAATTGCAAGCTATAATATAGGCTATTACCATATAAGAGATGCTCAAAACATTGCTGAATTAAAAGGACTTGATAAAAATGACTGGCACTCAATAAAAGGGATACTGCCTCTTCTCGCAAAACGAAAATACTACAAAGCCACAAAGTATGGCTATGCAAGAGGCTATGAAACTGTTAATTATGTAACAAAAATTCTAACTTATTATGATATTTTAAAACAAAAGGAAAAAAATAATTCTAATATTAATTGACTTCAATATAACAATTTAATACTAGAGAATATAATTTTGTTATTATTTAAACATATAATATAAGGTATACACTTAAATTAATGACCCGAAAAATACTTATTAATGCACTTGATCCTGATGAAAATAGAATTGCTACCATTAAAGATAATAAACTTGAACAATTTCACATCGATACCAGTGCAAAAAAAGTTACACAAGGCAATATTTACAAAGCAATTGTCACCAGTGTGGCACCTAGCCTTCAGGCAGTTTTTGTAGATTATGGAGCTGAAAAAAATGGGTTCCTTCAAATCCATGAAATTCATAGTGATTATTTTCAGGATAATGAATCAGGGAAAAAGAGGCTTTCAAGCCTGATCAAAAAAGGGCAGGAATTAATTGTCCAGATTATTAAAGACCCACTTGCCCATAAGGGAGCAATGCTTACAACCTATATCTCCCTTCCGGGACGGCTTGTTGTTCTTATGCCTGGCAATACTACCAAAGGAGTATCAAGACAGATTGATGATGAAAATGAGCGTAAAAGGCTTGCTGCAATTGCAGGAAAACTGAAAATCCCTGCCGGGTTTGGCCTGATTATCAGGACTGTTGGTAAAGACTCTAATAAAACCATGCTTGCCAATGATTTAAAATATCTCATGCGAATATGGAAAAATATTGACAAAATAGCAATGAAGCAAAAAGCACCATCTTTGCTATATCAGGAACAAAACCTTACTGTAAGAACTCTAAGGGATTATTTTACCAATGATATAATAGAAATCCTTATTGATGACCAGACAGTTTTTAAAGAAGTTAAAGACTTTATCAGCATAATTGCCCCGAAATCTACAAAAAAAGTCAAAAAATACAATGGGGAAAAACCTATTTTCACAAAACACCAACTTGAGGATCAGATATCTTCAATATATAAAAAAAAAGTCGGCCTGCCATCTGGAGGGGAACTTGTAATTGATCAGACTGAAGCTCTTGTTGCAATTGATGTCAACTCAGGAAAATCAACCAAGAAAAAAAATATAGAAGAGACTGCCTTTCATACAAACCTTGAAGCTGCTGAAGAAATTGCGCGCCAGTTAAGACTTAGAGATTTAGGCGGACTGATTGTAATTGATTTTATTGACATGAGAGAAAAGAAACATAAAAGTGAAATAACAAAAAAAATAAAATTTAACTTAAAAACTGATAAGGCAAAAACAAAAGTTGGTGGACTTTCTCAATTTGGACTCTTGGAAATGTCAAGACAGAGGCTGCGCCCTGCAATAACATTTGGCAGTTTTGAAACATGTCCCGCGTGCGATGGCAGAGGACAGCTTCCTTCAATCAAATCTCAAACAACTGCATTTTTACGCCAGATTAATTTAAAAAGTATTAAAAAAGAGGTTCAGAATCTTATTGGAATTGTTCCTGAAGAGGTCGCATCTTATATTCTTAATAAAAAAAGAGATGAACTATTAAATATTGAGAATAAACATAATGTTATCATAAGCATTGAAGGTGACAGGAAAACTAAAGCTGGTGAAAGTAAAATTATTATTAATGGACAGATTTGATTCAATGATTAATCTTGACATAAATATTTCTTTTGTGTAACAGACACTGGCTAACTTTTTTTATGGGGTGAATTATGACAGAAGATAAAAACCAAAATTTAAGCAGAGAGAAAAACAACAGCCCTCAAAAATTCATTATTGCTGTCATAGTTGTTCTTTTTGCAATTGCTGTTATTTATTTTTTTGTTAATAAAGACAAAAAACCAGACATAATTGAACAACCTGCTACAAAAGAAATGCCTAAGGAAAAGGAATCATATGAGGCTTCGTACAAAAAAGAAATTAAAGCAAAAGAGCCTGTTATAAATTATGATGAGCTTGAAAAAAATGAAGATTTAAAAAAGACTATGCGGGATAGAAAAAAGAAATATGACATTAAAAACAGTCTTGATATGATTGTTGATTCTGATGAGACTTTTAAAATCAATAATAACGAATTCTCCATGGAAAAAATACTTAAGCTTGCAGCATTAAACAGAGGAGATGTTGTAGAGGAAAATATCGGGGAAGATTCAACAACTAAAGATATAAAACAATATGGAATTTATGTTGTAAAGCCTGGTGATAATATATGGAATATACACTTTAGTATTCTTAAAGAATATTATGGCCTGAAAAATATTACTATGGACATGAAAGCTGATGAACCCAATAACATGGGATTCAGTTCAGGTGTCGGAAAAATCCTCAAATTTTCCGAGAAAATGGTTATTATATATAACCTTGAAGAAAAAACAATAGATTCAGATATTAATATTATAGAACCTTTGACCAAGATCATTGTCTATAATATGACTGAAATTTTTTCTTTATTAAATGATATTAATTATGAAAATGTAAGCAAACTTCAGTTTGATGGAAAAACAATCTGGATTGCTACGGACAAATAAACCGACACACAATAAATAAGTAACATAATATACTTATTTATAATTAATTAGGAGGTACTATCTTGATTGAAACAGCATTTGCAATGGGTACTGGAGCACAAGGACAAGGCGCCGGTGGTATAGCGCAATTTATGCCGCTTATTATTCTTCTTGTAATTTTTTATTTTCTTCTTATAAGACCACAACAAAAAAGAGCAAAAGAACATAAAGCAATGATCAACAACCTGCAGCAGGGAAGCAGAGTTGTTACAAGTGGTGGTATCCATGGCACTATTTCTTCTTTGGATGAAACAACTATGACACTTGAGGTTGCTGAAAAAGTTAAAATGAAAATTTCA
>JAGLLQ010000417.1 GCA_023140455.1 Desulfobacteraceae bacterium
ATGAATTTCAGGATACTGACCAGACTCAATATTCAATATTCTCAAAGCTTTTTGCAAACAGGCATGACCTTTTTTGCATGATTGGAGATCCTAAACAGGCTATTTACGGCTTTAGAGGCGGAGATATTTTTGCTTACCTTAAAGCAGTTGAAGACAGCAAAAAGATTTATACACTGGATAAAAATTATAGAAGTGATCCTAAGCTTGTGGAAGCTGTTAATTCCGTATTCATGAATCAAGACAACCCATTTTTATATGAGAAGATTGCATTTTATCCTGTCACAACACCTGAAACATCTGAGAATCGTTTGCTTAAAGATGCCAAAGATGACAAAGAAGCTCCTTGTTTTAAATTTTTGTATTTAAAAAATGAAGATACTGACATTGAAACAGATAAAAATGGCTTCATTAAAAAGGGTTGGGCCAATGAAAATATACCATCAATAGTTGCCCAAGATATAGCAGGGCTTTTGAATTCCAACACACTATTAAAAAAAAGCAAGATTAAACCATCTGATATTGCTGTGCTTGTCAGGAAAAATGATCAGGCAAATAAAATCAGCAAAGCACTGAAGCTTCATAAAATCCCTTCACATATTTACAATAATGATTCTGTGTTTGAATCAAAAGAAGCAGCAGCGATGACAGACCTTCTCTGTGCAGTATTGGAACCGGAGAATGATGGATTTGTTAAAGCAGCGCTGTTAACCGGGATTTTTGAATATACGGGCAATGATATAGATGATCTCAATAGCGTTGAGGGTATTTTTTCAGTCTGGCAGGAGAGGTTCAAAAATTATCAGACCTTGTGGATAAAGTATGGCTTTATAAGGATGATTCAAGAAATTTTTTATTCACAAGATGCGTTCTCAAAAGACCATACTTTTATAAGCGAAAGAACTCTTACTAATTTTAATCACCTTATTGAACTTCTTCATTATGCAGAATCAGATCAGAATTTTTCACCTGTTTTTCTTTTAAAATGGTTTAGATATGAGCAGGGCAGGACATTAAATAATGCTTCTCTTGAAGAACTGCGTCTTGAGACCGATCAGTCTGCTGTTTCTATAGTAACTATACATAAGAGTAAGGGGCTTGAATGGCCGATTGTATATTTGCCATATTTATGGGATGGCCAAAATACTTCTAAAAAGGAAGACTATTGTTTGTTTCATGACCCTGATGAAGATTATGAGGAAAAATTTGATATAGGCTCCACCGGTATAGACAGAGCAAGAAAATTCTCAAGTAATGAAGCAAAAGCTGAAGAGGTCAGACTCCTGTATGTTGCATTAACGCGGGCTGCTTCAATGCTGAAAATAATTTGGGGAAGGTTTAATTCTGTGGGCGTTTCTGCACTGGGTGGCATCTTGCACGGCAACTCTGTTACTGATGATATAGATATGTTGGAGGATATTAAATCTTTAACAAAAAAAAATGTCCGGAACATAGATATTGATGTTTTTCAGTCTGCTGAACAAGTAACCCTGTATCAGCAAAATGATTTACAAAAAAAAGATGACCCCTCAGGCAGACAAAGTTATGTAAAAACCCTTTCAAGGCCAGTCTTTCAATCATGGAAAATAGCAAGTTTTTCTTCTCTTATTTCAA
>JAGLLQ010000418.1 GCA_023140455.1 Desulfobacteraceae bacterium
GATTTAAAAAATATTGTTTCAAATAATTCATTGGCAGCTTTTTGTGTAGTAAATAAAAAGAGGCTTTTTTCTTCATAATTCCATAAAACTTCATAAATATTAGGTACAGAAGGAATTCTTCTCATAAGAGTATCTATAACAAAATCTTTTATTTCTGATTTTTCATTTTTAGAAATAAAAGACCGCCCGCTTTTTTCCAATCTTTTATCTATCTCTATTGAAATATCTTTTTTTATTAACTTTGCAGGAATACTTTTTTTATCAATTCTTAAACTAAACAGAAAATAAGTACCAAAAGTAAATCCGAATTTATTAAAATCTGGTTTATATGGGTTTTCAAAAGGAGCCCACCCTGCTGCAATTTCATTGTACTCGCTTTCTATTTCAGGAATAGAGTTTTTTTCTAAACCGTTTTGTAAGTTTTCCATGATTGAATCATCAAATTTTCCTTCAATATGATATCTTGAAATTGATGAACTTGATGATAAAAATGCCATATTAACTCCTGATTTTATTATCTATTAAAATTAATAACCAAAAAAAGTACAAAAGATAATATTTATCATATATACAACTATTTAAAAAGAATTTAAATTTTTATAAAAGAGGCTGTTTGTCTATATCTGTTCTGTGGCTGAATACAGGCATGTTTTTTCTTACTTTTTTTATTACTTTAGGATTAATTTCACCAAAAATAATTGATTCATAGTTTTCTGAAGCAGATGAAATAATTACTCCATAAGGATCAATAATCCTGCTTGATCCGCAGAAAGTTACAGAGTCGTCAACTCCTACCCGATTTGAAGCAATAAAATAAACCTGGTTCTCAATAGCTCTTGCACGTATAAGAGTATTCCAGTGTATAAGCCTTGGAAAAGGCCACGCTGAACATAACACAAGTACGTCAGCACCTTTAAGCACAAGAGCCCTGCTTATTTCAGGAAATCTTAAATCATAGCATGTTAAAAGACCAAATTTTATATTATTAATTTCAACAATTTTAATATCCCTACCAGGAGTAATACAGGAACCTTCATTTAGAGGAGGGTAATCTGCAAGATGGCTTTTTCGATATTTTCCAATCACTTCTCCTGCAGGGTTTACACATAGAGTAGTATTATATATTTTACCATCTTCTCTTTCAGATAGATTACAGATTATGTTTATTTTGTTTTTTTTCCCAAGTCTTTTAATAAAATTAAAAGGATTATTAGTCTTTTCATCCCAAAAAGAAGCATGCCGGTTTATAGCCTCCATATTATATCCGGTATCAACCATTTCAGGAAATACAACAAGTTCAAAACCTTCTGTTTTGGCTTTAGATGTATAAGATGAGACTTTTTCCATGTTAGCGTCAACATCACCCAATACACATTCCATCTGAATAACACCAAGTTTCATTTTTTTAACCTTTTATATATAGTAGTTATACTAATTTTCGATATCAGGATAATAGATGTTTTGCAACTAATAATATTATAAAAGTTTTAAGAATTTAACTGAAAATTAATGATATTATTTACATACATTCATATCTGATGTACTGTTTAAGTTTACATTGTTTTTATTTCTATTAAATAAACAGGAGATTCTTATGAAAAAAAATATGCAAACAGTTGATGGTAATACCGCAGCAACTCATGTGGCTTATGCCATGAGTGATGTTGCGGCAATATA
The DNA here is from genome assembly GCA_023140455.1 of Desulfobacteraceae bacterium. Next base: position 1,678 of record JAGLLQ010000418.1, read on the forward strand.
TCCAATTACTCCTTCAAGCCCTTTAGGAGAAATAGCAGATTCATGGGCTTCAATGGGACGAAAAAATATTTTTGGAAATATTCTTAAAATAAAACAGATGCAATCAGAAGCAGGAGCTGCTGGCGCAGTACATGGATCTCTTGCAGCAGGAGCGCTTACAACAAGTTTTACAGCTTCCCAGGGTCTTCTTTTAAAAATACCAAATATGTACAAAATCGCTGGTGAACTTCTTCCATGTGTTTTTCATATTACGGCAAGATCACTATCAGCCCACGCGTTATCGATTTTTGGAGATCACTCTGATGTGATGTCAGCAAGGCAGTCAGGATTTGCAATGCTTGCTTCAAATTCAGTACAGGAAGCAATGGACTTAGCCTTAGTCTCACACCTTGCAACCATTGAAGCAAGTGTGCCGTTTATGCACTTTTATGATGGATTCAGGACATCCCATGAAATACAAAAAATAGAGATGATTGATTATGATGATATGGCATCTCTTTTTAATATGGATGCTTATAGAAAGTTTAAAGATCGTGCAATTAGTCCTGAAAGCCCAAATACAAGGGGTACTGCTCAGAATCCTGATGTTTATTTTCAAGGCAGAGAAGCTGCAAACTCCTATTATTTAAAAGTTCCTTCAATTGTAGAAAAATATATGAAAAAGGTTAGTGATCTTACTGGAAGAGAATACAATCTTTTTGATTATGTGGGTGACCCTGAGGCAGAAAGAATTATTATTGCAATGGGCTCAGGCTGTGAAGCAATAGAAGAGGTTATTAATAAACTAAATAAAAATGGTGAAAAAACAGGCCTTATTAAAGTCCGTTTATACAGACCATTTTTTGCTGATGCTTTTATGAATGCTGTTCCAAAAACAGCAAAAACGATAACTGTTCTTGATAGAACTAAAGAACCAGGAAGCCTTGGTGATCCACTTTATACAGATGTATGTACTGCTTTTATGGAAAAAGGCGGAACAATGCCGGGGATTCTGGGTGGAAGATATGGATTAAGTTCAAAAGAGTTTAACCCATCTATGATAAAAGCTGTTTTTGATAATATGAAATCTGATAATGCAAAAAATCATTTTACTGTTGGAATAAATGATGATGTTACACACACTTCTCTTGATATTAAAGAGGCGTTTAATTCGGCACCGGAAGGAACTGTTGGAGCAAAGTTCTGGGGGCTTGGAGCGGATGGAACGGTTGGTGCAAACCAGAGTGCTATCGCAATTATTGGTGATAATACTGATAAGTATGCCCAGGGATATTTTGCCTATGATTCAAAAAAATCAGGCGGTCTTACAGTATCTCATTTAAGATTTGGTGATGTTCCTATAAAATCAACATATTTGATAGACAGCGCCGATTTTGTTGCATGCCACAAAACAAATTATGTTTATATATATGATGTTTTGGATGGTATTAAAGATGGAGGAATATTCCTTCTTAACTCTTCCTGGTCAATGGAAGAGATGGAAAAGAAAATACCAGGCGATGTAAGAAGAAAAATTTATGAAAAGAAAATCAAATTTTACAATATTGATGCGGTTAAAATAGCAGGAGAAGTTGGGCTTGGCGGTAGAATTAATATGATCATGCAGACTTGCTTTTTTAACCTTGCAAACATTTTACCAATTAAACAGGCTATTGCTCTTTTAAAGGATGATATTAAGAAAAAATTTGGAAAAAAGGGTGATAAAATAGTTAACATGAATATTGATGGTGTTGATAGAACTCTTGATAAATTAGAACAGATAAAAGTTCCTGAATCATGGAAAGATGCCCAGGGAAAAATATCCCAGGGTGACTCAGACAATGAATTTGTAAAAAATGTAATGCAGCCCATTATGCATCAAAAAGGGGATGATATACCTGTTAGTGCATTTGCTGATGATGGTATGTTTCCAAATGCAACAAGTCAATATGAAAAACGTGGGGTTGCAATTTCAGTCCCTGAGTGGAATGCTGAAGAATGTATTCAATGTAACCAGTGTTCTTTTGTATGTCCACACGCAGCAATAATTCCAATTATTGCAACAGATGATGAACTAAAAAATGCACCATCCTCATTTAAAGCTGTTCAGGGTAAAGGAAAAGAGATTAAGGAGCTGAATTTCAGAATACAAGTTAATCCTCTTGATTGTCAGGGTTGCGGTTGCTGCGTTGATATCTGTCCTTCAAAAACTAATGCCCTTGAACTCAAACCTCTTGCAGAACAAGTTGAAAAAGAAGCTGAAAATTATGAATTTTCCCTGAACATACCTTTTAAAACAGATCTTGGTAAAAGAGAGAGTGTTAAAGGAAGTCAGTATTACAAACCTCTACTTGAGTTCTCAGGAGCATGTGCAGGTTGTGGTGAAACTCCTTATGTAAAAGTTTTAACCCAGCTGTTTGGCGAAAGAATGACAATTGCCAATGCAACAGGTTGCAGTTCTATCTGGGGAGGATCTGCTCCTTCAACACCTTATTGTACAAATAGTGATGGACACGGCCCTGCATGGGGAAGCTCACTTTTTGAAGATGCTGCAGAATATGGATATGGAATGATGCTGGCAAGTGATAATAAACGGAATATTCTAAAAGACAAAGCAGAACAAGCTCTAAAAACAGATATCTCAAATGATATTAAAGATGCTTTAAAAGGTTGGGTAGCAGGTATGAATAATGCCGGAGAATCTAAAAAATACGGTCTTTTACTTAAAGATTTATTAAAAGATGAAACCTCTAACAATCTGTTAAAAGAAATTTATGAAGAGAATAAGCTGTTTGTGAAAAAGTCCCATTGGATTTTTGGTGGTGACGGCTGGGCCTATGATATAGGTTACGGCGGTGTTGATCATGTATTGGCATCAGGTGATGATATTAATATTCTTGTAATGGATACTGAAGTTTATTCAAACACAGGGGGGCAGTCCTCCAAAGCCACACCCACAGGAGCAATTGCAAAATATGCAGCTTCAGGTAAGAAAATATGTAAAAAAGATCTTGCAAGAATGATAATGACCTATGGTTATGTTTATGTTGCTTCAATTGCAATGGGTGCAAATAAAAATCAGGTGATAAAGGCTTTTGTTGAAGCAGAATCTTATCCTGGACCATCTTTGGTAATTTGTTATGCACCATGTATTAATCAGGGTATTAAAAAAGGCATGGGGAAAAGTCAGACAGAAGCCAAACTTGCGGTAGAATCTGGTTACTGGCCATTATTCAGATACAATCCTTTGCTTGTAGAGGAAGGTAAAAACCCATTTATTCTTGATTCAAAAGATCCTGACGGAACATTACAGGAGTTTTTAAGCGGAGAAACAAGATTTGCAGCCCTTGAAAAGAGTTTTCCTGAAGAATCAAAACGTTTAAGAAAAAAGATTGAACAGGAACTTATGGATAAGAATGAAATGCTCAAAATTATGGCTGGAAAAAGTGAGTAAAAGATTAATATTTAAAAATTAAGAAAATAAAAAAATAAAGAGCCGGGTTGTCTTAAGCCTGGCTTTTTATTTTAGCAAAAACAAATACCTTTTTATGTCAAAAGAAAGCAAGAATTCTGATATTAAAAAAATCGTTGTAGCCTCGACTATATCCCGAACTGTTCTTAATACATCCCGCAGATTTATTTATCCGTTTGCACCCGTGATAAGCCGGGGTCTTGGGGTACCTATAACCTTTGTTACATCATCAATTGCCATAAACCAGGCAACTTCATGTTTGTCTATTTTTACATCTTATATTGCCGACAGGACCGGATATAGGGTAATGATGCTTTCCGGTCTTGGGGTTTTAGTTGCGGGAATGCTTATTGCCGGAGCTTTTCCTGTCTATTATTCTCTGCTTATTGGAATGTTTCTCTGTGGCCTTGGAAAGAACTTATTTGATCCTGCTATTCAAGCATATATAAGTGAAAGAGTGCCATATAACAAACGTGGCTTTATAATGGGAATAATGGAAACTAGCTGGGCAGGATCGACCCTTATAGGTATTCCTGTAATTGGTTTTTTAATAGATAAAGCAGGGTGGAGATCACCGTTTTTTTTGCTGGCAGGATTAGGTTTAATATCTATTGTTCTGGTGCTGTTAACCGTAAAGGATGATTCAAAAGCAAACATTAAGAAAAAAGATAAAAAAGGTTTTACAAAAGAGATAAAAAAGTTAGTGACAAATCCGGTTCCACTAAGTGTTATGGGGTTTGCTTTTTTTGTAAGCCTTGCAAATGATAATCTTTTTGTGGTTTATGGGGCCTGGCTTGAAAAATCATTCAGCTTAAGTGTAATGGCAATAGGTGTTGCCACAATGGCCATAGGGGCAGCAGAACTCTTAGGAGAGATGTCTACCGCGACTTTAGCTGATAGGATAGGGCTTAAAAAATCAATTATATTTGGCGTAATATTAAGTACTGTGGCTTATATTACAGTTCCTTTTGTGGGAAACAAGTTATTTTTCGCCTTGTCAGCCCTTTTTTTAGTATTTCTTTTTTTTGAATTTTTTCTGGTATCCTTTCTGTCTGTATGCACAGAGCTTATGCCACAAAGTCGCGCAACTATGATGTCACTGGTTTTTCTTTGTGCAGGATTAGGGAGAATGACAGGAGCTTTCTCAGGAGGTATTATCTGGAATAGCATGGGTATAAGCGGTGTCTGTATATTTTCTGCAATTGCTAATTTTATTGCTCTTGTAGTGTTAATTCCAGGCATCAAAAAACGATTATAGCCAATACTTTCTTTACAAGGGTTAAAACAAATGGTATTTTACATAGATACAGATGATAAAAAAGCATAACATCATTAGGAGCTTAATATATGAACTCCATAGAGATTCGTTG
>JAGLLQ010000419.1 GCA_023140455.1 Desulfobacteraceae bacterium
TGATTTTTTCTGCCCAGGAAACTCTTTTTGGGGTCCCAGTGAGTGTAGGAAAACCAATTTTGGCATGAGATTTAGCTAATTTGGATGTCTGTTTTTCGAAATACTCAGTTTTACATTTTTCGCAATGCCAGTCTTTTTTATCCACAAGCCATAAATTTTTTTCATGGTTTTCTAGTAGTTGAGTTGTAAATTTTTTATAACAGGTCTTACACCTGACTTCATAATCATAAATTTCTTTTGTCATTATAATTAGGTCCCTAATTTTTAGTATCTGTTTTTAAAAGGATGGCCTCCTGATACAAAACGAATTATACCAGCCTAACAGTTACGAATACTTCCATCAAGATCAAATCCATACTCAGTTATAATTCTGATGAAGTATATTTTTGATATTTATAAGAATTTAAGCTTTTGAATACTCTGAACATGGATAATAATACTAAAGTTCATTCTTATATATTTATGCACCCGCGATTTTTAGCACCACACTTTTTTCAGAAAACAGTTTACTCTTCAGAAGGCGATGTGTCCTCATTTTCCTCGACAGCCTTCTTTTTTTTCTCCAACTTGCGTTGCTTTTTTTCTTCTTTTTTCTTTTGCTTTGCCAATTCTTTTTGGCGCTTTTCAAATGAATAGTTTGGTTTGAACATGGGCAAATCCTTATTAATGTTTTGTATTTTATCTAAAAAAGACTACGACAAAAAAGGACCTTATCAATATTACGAGCAGAAGCAAAGAAATTAATTATTTTTTTGTATGTCAGATTGAGTAATCATTTTTAAATTTGCAACACAGTGAGACTTACACATACTTCCATAATTATGAACTATTCAACTTTATAATATGATCTTGAATTTCTAATATCTTCTGTAAGATGAAATCCCATTTTTTACACATGATATAAAAAAGGAAAACAGAAAACCAATTCTTTAATAATCAATAACAGGTTGAAGTTCTTTTACAGGGTATATCTGCCCTGGTGTCGGGACCATTGAATTATAGACAAAATCAATATCAATAGTTCCAAGTTTGATACCCATATATTTCTGGATACCATTGAATTTACCTTGTATCAACACGCTCTCCATTTGCATTGAAAGGCAGAATATTGCAACTTCTTTCCCCGGCTTTATTTTTAAAAGCTCTTTTGAATATACTCCGGGATGAAATGCCAAACATCCGTTGTCTGCTGCCTGACACTGAAAAATCGGGATTATTTCCAAAGACCCTTTGTCATTTATATAAGAAATAAACTTGAATGATTTAAAAGAATTAAATAAGCTTTCAGCAAAAGGTTTTAGAATTCTCTTGTTTGAAGGCCCAGCTGTTCTTCCTTTTATTATTTTTGTCAGGATAGCTGATTTAACTATTTTTCCGACTGGAAGAAACTCAGGAGTTGAAATTTCTATAAGATCAAGGTAATGAACTGTATTAATTCCAAAGTAAGTGTTATAGCGGAACATTGGTTGCATGTTATATGTTTCATACTCAGGTCCCTCTTTTAAAAGATGTGTCCATTTTGCTCTTCCAAAACGAATTTTTTTATCAGAAGTTATAATGGCAAATGCAATATCAGATCTTTGCTGCATATATTTTTTACTCTTGCCTTTAAAGAATTCACCAATTATCATTTTTTTTGATCCTGCTGCCTGAATGGAAGTCAGAAGAGTAATGTGAGGTCTGCCCTGATCATCAACAGTCGCTGCAATACCAATTTTTTCAGATGGTTCAAAACTCTTAATCTCTTTATCAGTCAAGGTGTTTGAATGTTTCATATCCTCTCCATTATTTAAATTGTGTCAAACCGCTCCATGTGACAACATTTGGATTTATTCCTGATTTTTTTGCTGTTTCAGTGAGGCTTTCCATAAACTCATGTGTAAGTTGAGCTGTTTCGGCAAACTCCCAGTCAAGGCCAAGACGGATATATTTATCTTTGCATAAATTGTTAAATGCACATAATTCCCATCTTTCAATTATATCGTTCATGTTCT
>JAGLLQ010000042.1 GCA_023140455.1 Desulfobacteraceae bacterium
TAAGACATAAAAGGCATATCGCCTATAACCATGGCATTCTTACATGCTCTTGCCACAATTTCAGTATGGTAAATACTTTCATCCATCGTAACAGGCAAAGTAGTAGCCTTCCCCTGGACAACCATGCCAAGTGAATCCCCCACCAGTATTATTTCAATGCCTGCCTCATCGACCATTTGCGCAAATAAATAGTCATAAGCAGTCAGGGCCGTAATTTTTTCTCCATCTTTTTTCATCTTAATAAGTTTGCTTGTTGTAATGGCAGATTGCATTTGTATAGTTCCTTTTTAGTCCTATTTATATTAAAGTTAGGTTAAATTTAAATTATTTAATGAATATCATTTATTGCCATAAATAACAAGTTCCTCTAAAAAGAAAATCTATATCTTAAGCATGAGTTGAACTGGTTTAAAACAATTCCAATTGTTCAGCAGTTTTAGGTTTTATGACCTTTTTATAGTTACTTTTCTGGTGCTGCTTAAGGTTATCTTCAATATTTTGTAAAAACCTGGATTTTTCCCGAGTACATGTTTTGCCGAAGATCATTCTTTTTTTTGCATGGGTGAGGCAGAGTATATCTTTGGCTCTGGTCATGGCAACATAAAACAGACGTTTTTCTTCTTCAATGTCTTCAATTGTTTTTCCATCTTTTGAAAAAGGAATAAAACTCTCTTCACAACCTGCGACAAATACAACAGGGAATTCAAGCCCTTTGGATGCATGAATACTCATAAGAGATATTTTCTCTGCATCAAACTCAAAGAAGTCCTGATCATGAGTTTTAAGATCAATTGGTTGGAGAGCATCAGTGTTTTTGTCAACGCTGTTTTTGCGTACAGACTGGAAAGGGATATTTGCTTTTTCAAAGATATTTTCAAAAATCAAAGCCTGTTTTTTTGTACGGAAAAGAACTGCAAAATCAGCAAAAGAATATTCTTTTTCTATTTTTGTGTTTTGTGATTCTATTGATAAAAAAGAAATCCCTCCAACAAGCTCTTCAATCATCTTACCTACTGCAACAGCCTCTGCTTTTTCGCTTGCAGTCTCCATGGTGATAATTTTTTCATTTCCATTGGCAACATCTTCAGAAACAGCAGAGAAAATTTGTTGTTTTGAACTTGCCTTATCTCTACTGGTGATCAACTGGAATGATGCGTCTAAAATTGTCTGAGTTGATCTGTAATTTGTATTAAGTGTAATCTTTTTACTATTTGAGAAATCATCAGCAAATTGTTTGAAATACTTATTGTCAGATCCTCTGAACCCATAAATTGATTGGTCAGGATCCCCTATAACCATAAGATTATTTCCATTGCCTGCAAGAAGTTTTATCAGAACATATTGTGCTTTGTTAATATCCTGATATTCATCAACAAAAATATGCACAAACCTTTTTTGTACTTTTAAGAGAAGTTCTTTTTTGTTTTGCAGTAAATTTACAGTCATTAAGATCAAATCTTCAAAATCAACAAGATTCTGTGATAACAAAAGGTTCTGGTATCTCTGCCATATGATTTTTATGGCATTGTCTTCTTGTTTATCAAGGGATTTATGATTTTCAAATTTGTTTTCAAAAGAATAAAGGTTCTGCTTTTCTTTTTGAATTATCAGATCAGCTTGAGCAGGTTTGATCTGCTCTTTTGCGCAGGCTTGTTTGATTAAACTCTCTCTTGTATCATTATCAGCAATCTCAAATTTAAAAGATGTGAATTCTTTTAAAATCATCAGGCAAAAAGAATGAAAAGTTACAGCGCAAACTGTTACAGCCTGCCCAGAGCCAATCATTTTTCTTAGTCTTTGTTTCATTTCATTTGCAGCTTTATTTGTAAATGTGAGCGCAAGAATAGAGCTACTTTCAACTTTTTTTATTGAGATAAGGTGGACTATTTTTTCTGTAAGTGTTCTTGTTTTACCGGTTCCGGGACCGGCCTCAACAATAAGCGGCTGCCCCATAGTCTGAACAATTTTTTGTTGTTTTTTATTCAGCCCTTTCTCCTTTTTATCCAATTTTTTTTTACCAGGCTTATGCTTAGTTTTTTTAATTGCAGATCGTTTTGCAGCAGGTTTTTGCTTTTTTTGTTTAATCGTTTTTGCTACACCAAAAAGAGTTTGGTTTTCTCCTTTAAGCTTTGCTTTTTCTTTAGAGCTGAATAATTTTACTTTGCCGAATTCACCGTCAAATCCGGGAGAGCTTGTGATATCCCCTTTTCGCATTTTTTCAATAGCTTTAACAAGCAAAGGAATATTTGCTTTTTCAATTTCTTTAATGCTTTTAGTGAGAAGGATTTCAAGTTCAGGACCTATTGTTTCAACAGCTTTATTAAAGTTAGTGTTCACTTTTTTTGTATTGGGGCCCACCTCAAAGATTTCAGAAAGTATATCAGCAAGAGGTACAATGCTTTGGTATCCATGCCTGTTTTCAGGGACAAAACCTTCCTCTCGATTTGCAAGGCGCTGAACTCGATTTAAAACCCCAAGGGTTAATGGTTTCCCACATTCCGGACATATCCCATCTACCTCAAGAGTTTGAACAGGGTTAAGGCATATATTACATTTTCTGTGGCCATCATAATGATATTTTCCAAGTTCCGGATGCATGTCAATTGTACCATGATATTTATTCAAGTCTTTTTTTTCCAGGGCATCCCTTATACCAAAATATGAAAGATCAGTATTAAAGATAGAAGCATTTCTGCCGACAAAGCGTGGAGAATGGGCATCAGAGTTTGAAATAAAACTTAAATTATCCAGGTTTTTGATACGCCAGTTCATGGGAATATCCGAAGAAAGACCTGTTTCAGCAGCAAAAATATATTTACTTAATGATCCAAAGCACTCCTCAATTGTATCAAAACCGGATTTTGAACCAAACATTGAAAACCATGGAGTCCAGATATGAGCCGGGATAAAAAATCCTCTATCATCAACCATAAGCATAAGTTCAAGTAACCTTTCAGCAGCAAGACCGAGTATAGGTCTCCCGTCTGATCTAATGTTACCAATTTTATCAAGCCTTGAATTAAATTGTTTTACAGCTTCAAGATCAGGGAAGAAAATCAGATTATGGTTCTTCCTGACACGGTCATCTTTTTTATATATACTGCTTATTTCAGTTTGAAGAATAAATCTGATTTTATTATGACAAGCTTTTGGTACTTCTTTATCAAGTTCTTTTCTCAAGTCATTCTTTAGCTTAAATAGTCCCGGTTCTGCAGGTTCAAGTTTTTCCTCGATTTCAG
>JAGLLQ010000420.1 GCA_023140455.1 Desulfobacteraceae bacterium
CAAGACCTGCTGATCTTTATCTTGAGGGAAGTGATCAACATAGAGGCTGGTTCCATTCATCTCTTTTAACTTCTGTTGGAAGTACAGGCAAAGCGCCCTATAAAGCAGTTCTTACCCATGGATTTGTTGTTGATGCAAAAGGGCATAAAATGTCTAAATCAGTTGGAAATGTTATTGCGCCTGAAAAAATTATCAAGCAATATGGTGCAGATATTTTACGATTGTGGACTGCGGCTTCTGATTATCGAGGTGACGTAAGTATCTCAGATAATATTTTAAAACAGCTTTCAGATGCATATAGGAGAATAAGAAATACTTGCAGATTTATGCTGGGAAATCTTTTTGATTTTGATGTTAAAAAAGATATGACATCTTTTGAATCAATGTCTGAGCTGGACAGATTTATTCTTCATAAGTATTCTCTTGTTGTTCAAACTTCTTTAAAAGCATATGAAGACTTTGAATTCCATAAAATATATCATACTTTATATAATTTCTGTATTGTTGATCTGTCATCTTTTTATCTTGATATCATAAAAGACAGGCTTTATGTAAACCCTGAAAATGAAATTGAAAGGCGTAATTCACAGACTGTAATGTATATCATTTTAGATTCCATTGTTAGGATCATGGCACCGGTTTTGTCTTTTACTGCTGATGAAATATGGAATTTTATGCCAGAGTATGATGGAAAAGAAGAAAGTGTGTCCCTTGCTTCAATGGCTGTTTATGATGATAAATTTAGAGATGACAAGCTTTCTGCAAAATGGGAAACAATACTGAACATAAGAGCAGAAGTGACAAAAGCACTTGAAGAAGCAAGGGTTGCCAAGCTTATTGGACATCCCTTAGATGCCTCTATTGCAATTAAGCTTCCGGATCAGGAATATAAAGATATTTTTTCAAGTCTTAATGAAGATTTACGGGATTTATTTATTGTATCAAATGTAACTATATCTGAAGATCTCGATGATACAGCATATCAAGGACAGGAGATTGAAAATTTAAAAATTCTTGTACAGCGGGCAATAGGTGAAAAGTGTGAGAGATGCTGGAGATATGATACAACGATAGGAGAGAATAACGATCATCCTACTATTTGTTCAAGATGTGTTACTGCTTTGAAAAAAATATTATAAATGGCGTTCCATGATATATTCAAAGGGTTTGATAAGAATCCATTTATCCGGCTCTGTTTAATCAGTAGTTTTATAGTAATCCTTGATCAGATAACAAAACAGATTATTAAATCTTCTGTACAGATGTATGAAACTATACCTGTGATTGGAGGTTTTTTTAATATTGTTTTTGTAGAAAACCCGGGTGGTGCATTTGGTCTTTTATCTGATCAGTCAATTTTTGTCAGAAAGTTTGTTTTTTTATTTTTGTCTTCAATAATTGCAGTTTTTGTACTCTGGTTTTATAAAAAAATATGTAAAGAATATTTTATTCTATCATGTGGCATTGCAATGATCTTTGGCGGAGCAGTTGGTAATCTGATTGATCGGTTCAGGTTTGAAGGGAAAGTCGTTGATTTCCTTGATTTTTACATTAAAAATTACCATTGGCCTGCTTTTAATGTTGCTGACAGTGCAATCAATATTGGGATGGGTATATTATTATATCATATACTATTTAATAAAATTTCAGATTTCTAAGGAGAGAGCAGAGTGCATCCTATATTACTAAAAATTGGCAGCCTCACATTATATACTTATGGTTTTTTTGTAGCCCTTGGTTTTCTTACAGCCATTATAGTGTCACGAATATTTGCAAAAAAAAATGATATTGACCCCCAACTGATAACAGACCTTATATTTGCAATTCTTGTTTCAGCTTTAATTGGAGCAAGGCTAATGTATGTAATAATTAATTTTGCTTACTATAAAAATGATTTAATTTCTGTTTTTAAATTATGGGATGGCGGTCTTGTCTTTTATGGTGGATTTATTGCTTCTGTAATCGGAAGTTATGTTTTTATTAATATCAAGAAATTAAGTTTATGGAAAACTGCTGATATAATCGCACCCAGTATTGCACTTGGTCATGCTGTAGGTAGAGTAGGGTGTTTTTTTGCAGGATGTTGCTATGGCAAAACATGTTCAAAACCATGGGCTATTACATTTTCAAACCCTGATTCTCTTGCCCCTATAGGAGTTCATCTACATCCAACCCAGCTATATTCAGTTTTTTCAAATCTTTCCATTTTTTTGATTCTATTATTAATTTATAAGATGAAAAAATTTCATGGCCAGGTTTTCCTTAGTTATCTATTGATATACAGTATTTTTAGAAGTTATATAGAAACATTTAGGGGAGATTTTAGAGGAGATTTTTTTGGATTTCCCATCTCAGTATCCCAGGGTATTAGTCTTGTAATCGGTATAATTTCAATATATATGTTATTTTATCTTTATAAAAAGCATAATGACTCAAATTAAATATACTCAACTTGAAGATTCTTTAAAATCTATAACAAAGCCTGAGTTACCTCAATTGTTTTTTTTATGGGGTGAACAATATATAACAGATGAAAACACTGAATTTATAATTAACAACCTGCTTTCAAAAGAGGAACGAAAACTTTTCTATACAGTTCTCACAGGTGATGGCTTAACAATAAATAACATTATTGATGAGATTTCAACATACTCAGTTTTTTTAGATAAAAAAGTGATTTTTGCAAAAGATCTAACCGCTTCTAAAGATGATTTTAAAAGATTATCTGATTTTATTATTAAAGGTATACCTGAAAATAATTTTCTGCTTTTATCTTTAACAAAAATTGATAAAAGATCTGTTTTTTTTAAAACTGTTAAGGAATACGGTCTTATAGTTGATTGTACCATCCCCAAAGGATTAAGCCAAAGAGATATTGGAGAACAAACAAAGTTTCTACGCAATGAAATGAACAGAATTCTTCATGCAAATCAAAAAGAAATAGAAGAAAAGGCTTTTTTAAAACTTATTGATCTCATAGGCTTTAATCCAGAAATCTTTATAGATAATTTAGAAAAACTTGTTTCATTTATTGGTCAAAAAAAGAGAATAAACATTGATGATGTATCTCAATTAACTAACAGAACTAAAATTGACCCAATTTTTGATTTTACCAATGCATTTTCCGATAAAAATATTAAATCATCTATATTTTTTTTATCTTCCTTATTAAGATCAAATTTTCATGTTCTCCAGATTCTAAAGGCATTAACCAATCATGTAAGAAAAATTTTCGCTGCTAAATCTTTTATTGAAGATTTAAATACAAAAAATAAAAAGATATGGGAAAAAGGTCTTGATTTTAATAGGTTTAACAATTTTATCGTTCCTGAGATAAAAAATGCTGACGATGCTCTTGCCAGGGAACTTGATTCCTGGCAGGAAACAGTAAGCGATTTTTTCCTTGCATCAAAATCCAAAAGCACCTATCCTGAATATCAGATATTTAAAAAATCTGACAATTTTTCATTGAGGGAACTTGAAAACATTTTAATTGAAATAGCTGAACTTGATAACAAGTTCAAATCATCGTCTCAGGACCCAGAGATTCTAATTAAAGACTTTATTTTCAGAATTTGTATTTTATAAGTCTCTATTCCAGGAGGAATAAATCATGATACGAAAAACTAAAATTATTGCAACAATTTCCAATAAGTCGTGTGAGCCTTCATTTATAGAAAGATTATTTATAGCAGGCATCAATGTTGTAAGGCTGAATACTGCACATATGACACATGATGACGCCCTTGATGTTATCAATAATACAAGGAAAGTCTCTGACAAAATTGCTATTTTAATTGACACAAAAGGGCCGGAAATAAGAACTTGTAAGGCAGATTCTCCCATGTCTGTCAAACATGGCGATACTATTCGTATAAAAGGTGACCATAATAAAAAATCAAAGAACGATGTTCTTTGTGTATCTTATGATAATTTTGTTCATGATGTTCCAATGGGTAGCTCTATCATGATAGATGACGGGTGTCTTGCTCTTGCTGTAATGGAAAAAGATGACAAATATCTTTATTGCCATGTTGAAAATGATGGTATTATTGGTGAGAAAAAGAGTGTAAATATTCCTTCTGTCCATGTTAAACTTCCTGCATTGAGCGAAAAAGATAAAGGATTTATTAAGTTTGCAGCTGAGAATAATGTGGATTTTATCGCCCATTCATTTGTAAGGAATAAAGAAGATGTCCTGGCAGTTCAAGAAATTCTTGATAAAGAAAAAAGTAAGATCAAAATTATTGCAAAAATTGAAAATTGTGATGGAGTTGATAATTTAGAAGAAATTTTAGATCATGCGTATGGAGTCATGGTAGCACGTGGAGATCTTGCTGTTGAAATTCCTGCAGAAAGAATTCCTTTAATTCAAAAACAGATCGTAAAAATTTGTATAAAGAGAAGAAGACCTGTCATAATCGCAACTCAGATGCTTCATACAATGATACAATCTCCAAGACCCACAAGAGCTGAAGTTTCTGATGTTGCCAATGCCTGTCTTGATCATACTGATGCACTTATGCTGTCAGGTGAGACAGCAAATGGTAAATATCCTGAAGAAGCAGTACGAACTATGGCAAGCATAGCACAAGAGGTTGAAACAAGAACAAGTTCGTTTGTTGATGTTCCATATGCTTCAGAAAATAAAGTTACTGCTTATCTTGCAAAGGCAGGAGTTAAAGCTTCCTTAAGACTCAATACCAAAGCAATTCTGGCAGATTCAATGACTGGCAGATCAATTAGAGAAATAGCTGCATATAGAGGTGATAACCCACTATTTGCACAGGTTTATGATCAACAGGTCATGCGAGAGCTTGCTTTGTCATATGGAGTATATGCTACATTTATTGAAAGGGATGATATTTCAAAATTTCCATTTGAAAGAGTTGTTTCAACACTGCTAAAAGAGAAGCGTTTTTTTTCAGATGACTTGGTTACAGTGCTTGCCGGGCATTTTGGTGCGAAACATGGTGTGTCATATGTGGAAATCGCTGAAGCCGGAAATATGATGGGTTTGTCATCCTAATGTGTTAATGTTGCTGGATTAAGAAGTTCTTCAGCTTTATACGAGCTTCTTACAAAAGCGCCAGACGCAACTTCTGCAAACCCGATTTTTTTTGCAAGCTTTTCAAGCTCTTCAAATTCCTCAGGAGAATAATATTTTTTTACTGAGAGGTGTTCTTTTGAAGGTTGTAAATATTGTCCAATTGTCAGCATTGAGCAGCCGGATTTATAAAGATCATTCAGAGTATCACTTAATTCATTATATGTCTCTCCAAGCCCTACCATTATTCCTGATTTAACAGGAATTGAACCATCAATTTTTAAAGAATTTGAAAAAAGTGTAAGAGATTGATTATAATCAGCTTCAGGTCTGGCTATCTTGTAGAGAGAGGGAACAGTCTCAATGTTATGGTTCAACACATCTGGTTTCGCATCAAGCACAGTTTTGAGAGCTTTTTTATTACCCTTGAAATCAGGAATTAAAACTTCAATTTTACTTTTTAAGCCCATTTTTTCTCTAATCTGGCAAATTGTCTGTGCAAAATGAGCAGCGCCGCCATCAGGAAGATCATCTCTTGTAACAGAAGTAATAACAATATAATTGAGGTTCAGTTTCTTTACTGCATTGGCAACTCTTAATGGTTCATCTGGATCTGGTATGGAAGGTGCTTTGGATTCAATGTTACAGAATTTACAATTTCTTGTACATTGGTTTCCAAGAATCATAAAAGTTGACGTTCCTGAACAAAAACATTCCCATTTGTTTGGGCAATTAGCACTTTGACAGACAGTGTTTAAGTTCTCTTTATTTAAGATATTTCTTACTTTTTCAAATCCTGCACTTTTAGGAAGATTTCTTTTAAGCCATGATGGTTTGATCCTTCTAAAACTTTTTTCTTGAATGCCTAAATTAATTCCCGGCATGATATTCTCGTATTTATTTTTTAAATCATAGTTAAATACAGTTTCAAAATTTTTAAGTAATGATTTTTGTACTTCTTTGAAATCTATTTTAATATTTAATTTATCTGTATCTTGAGAATTTGTTTTTAAAAGCTCATTTTCGATTGATGTGATTTCAATATCATTTAATCCACAAGGGTTTATCCATGAAAATGGTGTTAAATCAGGGTTGACGTTTAAAGCAAGCCCATGAAAACTAATGCCCTGTTTTAAAGAAATTCCTATACTTCCAAGCTTGGAATTACCAACCCAGATGCCGGGGTTTTTATTGTTTCTTTCTGCTTTAATACCAAAACTTGAACAGGTTAATATCATTACCTGTTCAAGTCTATTAACAAAGGTCGGAATATCAATGTTTAAAGAATTAAGATCAAGGATTGGATACAATACAATTTGACCTGGGCCGTGAAAAGTTATATTTCCGCCTCTTGTTGTCTTAATGACTTCAATATTTTTAGATTTTAAAAAATCGTTTGAACAGACAAGGTTATCCTTTCCACCTCTTTTACCCAATGTAAAAGTAGGAAAATGTTCTGTTAAAATAACTCTGTCATATTCAATTAATTTGTCTTTTTTGGCATTAACAAGATCATATTGAAGATCAAGCGCCCTTTTATAATTTGTTTTTCCTAAATTAAGACAAAGGGCAGGGCGCTTGTTATTATTTATCCTCTCAGGCATGGTTTCCTTGCAGCCTGTACTTCATCAAGCCGTGAAATTTTGGTGATGTTGGGTGCTGAATGAAGGAGCTCGGGATTTTCTTCAGCTTCTTTTGCAATAGTTTTTACAGCATTAATAAATTCATCAATGCTTTGTTTAGATTCTGTTTCAGTTGGCTCCACCATAAATGCACCTTCTACAACAAGAGGAAAATATACTGTAGGAGGGTGAAATCCAAAATCAAGAAGTCTTTTTGCCATATCCATAGTAGTTATATGAAATTGAGCCTGATTTTTATCGTTAAATACACATTCATGCATACAAGGTCTGTCATATGGTAAATTAAGTGTTCCTTTTAAGCTTTCTTTAATATAATTCGCATTAAGGACAGCATATTCACTGACTTGTTTGAGACCTTTACTTCCCATGGATAAAATATAAGCATAAGCTTTTACTAGAACATTGAAATGTCCATAAAATGTATGAAGTCTGCCAATTGAATCTGGTCGGTCTTCTACAATTGTGTATTTATCATCTTGTTTTCCAATTATTGGGACAGGTAAAAATGGTTCAAGTTCTTTTGTAACCACAACAGGGCCTGAGCCTGGCCCACCGCCACCATGAGGTGTTGAAAAAGTTTTATGAAGGTTTAAATGCAGAACATCAATACCAATATCCCCAGGCTTAACATATCCCATGATGGCATTCATGTTTGCACCGTCACCATAAACAAGCCCTCCTTTTGCATGAACAATTTCAGAGATTTCTTTAATGTTTTCTTCAAACAACCCCAATGTATTTGGATTTGTAATCATAATACCAGCTGTATCTTCGTCCATAACTTCTGCAACGGCTTCAGGTGTTAAAACACCATTCTCATTAGATGAAATATTAATTGATTCATATCCACATAATGTAGCACTGGCAGGGTTGGTTCCATGGGCAGTATCTGGGATTATAATTTTTGAGCGTTGTTTTCCCTTTTTTTCATGATAGGCATGGATGATAAGCATGCCGGCAAGTTCACCATGGGCACCTGCAGCAGGTTGAAGAGTAGTTGCGTCCATACCTGTAATTTCTGCAAGCATTTCCTGCATATCATGCATAAGCTTTAGTGCTCCCTGTGAACTATCTTCACCTGAAAGAGGATGTGCTCCTGCAATTTCTTGTTTAGAAGCCTGGACTTCATTAATTTTAGGATTGTATTTCATTGTACATGAGCC
>JAGLLQ010000421.1 GCA_023140455.1 Desulfobacteraceae bacterium
ATGTATTAAAATTTTCTGTTAAAAACCCTGATGACGTTGAAAAATGTAAATTTATTTATCAAAAACTGAATAAAGAGATTGAACAATTATCAGCTTTGAAATTTCTTAAATCTTCAAAAAAAATAAATCCAAGAGCATGCAGCCATTTATTAGATAATAACACATCTTTGAAGAGTCAAAACAATCAAAAGGATATGTCTTGTGTTAAAAGTTTCTGGCCTGTTGAAAAATGGGACATAAACAGAGGACCTCAATATGAATATATTAAAAAAGACAAACCCTTTTTAATCTTTAGCTCTGCATTACAAGATAAAAGATTTGATAATCTCTTCCTTGCAGGGAAAAGTATAAAAGTTTCAGAACATACACATGCATCAGCCAGGGTCATGGGAGTTTGTATGGCAACAGGTGAGCGTGCAGTAATAAATGCATATAATTATTTAAAAGAAAATTGATATGAAAGTTTTACGCATATGAAAGTCCTATTAGTTAAACCATATACTGAGCTGAAAGTTGCCAAAAGACTTCAGGAAGGTTTTTTACATTTAGAACCCCTTGAACTTGAAATAACTGCTGCCGGGATTGATAAAAAACATGAAGCCCGCATTATCGACCTTAGTGTACAAAAAAATCCAAAGGAACTTTTTTTTAAAACTTTAAAAAAATTCAAACCTGATCTGATTGGATTCTCTGCTTATAGTACAGCTGTTCATTTAGTAAAAAACCTTGCAAAAAAAACAAAAGAGATCCTGCCCCAATCACATATTATTATCGGTGGCATTCATGCAACTTTACGCCCCTATGATTTTAACCATGACTATATTTCTGCCATTGTCCGTGGTGAGGGTGCCAATGCCATATCTGATATTATTAAAAACCTTGAACAGGGATACAAAATCAGTAACAGCTCAAATATTCTTTCACCAGCAGACCCGGATTTTGAATCAAATTCCAGGAAAAATCCTCCGCCCTATGTTAACGTAAGTTCAATACCTCTTCCAAGACGTGACCTGGTAGACAGGTCAAAATATTTCTGTATCTGGACCCATAGCGACACAGGTAAATTAGACAATATGTTCCCCCAGGTAGCAACCCTCAGAACTTCTGTGGGTTGCCCTTTTTCATGCTCTTTTTGTGTTATACATCATGTTATGAACAAAGCCTACCTGCAACGAACTCCAGAGGATGTTGTTGATGAAATTGAAAATTTAAAAGAAGATTATATTTATTTTGTAGACGATGAAATGTTTATAAATGTTAAACGTGTGACTAAAATAGCTCTACTCCTGAAGGAGCGGAATATTAAGAAGAAATATATCAGCTGGGCAAGAAGCGATACAATTTGTAAACACCCTGAAGTATTTAAGCTCTGGAAAGAAGTTGGATTGGATGTTGTATATGTCGGACTTGAATCAATGGACGAACAAAGACTTAAAGATTATAACAAAAAAACCGGTTTTGAAACTAATAAAAAAGCAATAAAAATTCTAAAATTTTATGGCATAATGCTTCATGCTGCCTTTATTGTTCATCCTGATTTTAACAAACAGGATTTTAGAAGTCTTGAAAAAGATGTTATTGATCTTTGTCCTTCTGAGGTTTCGTTTACTGTCCTGTCACCTTCTCCGGGAACCCAGCTTTTCAAAGACCATCAACATGAATTTATTTGTAACCCGTTTAAATATTATGATTGTATGCATACTGTTATCCCGACCAACATGACACTAAAAAGATTTTATCAACATTTTGGCCGTTTATATTCCATTGCCTTACGCCATAACCCTCTTCGGATGAATAGAATTAGAGTTAAGCCTAAAGATTTTTTCCGTGCATTCATTGTTGGTACAAAGTATATTTTCTCTTTATATAGTATATATAAGGATTATCCTGAAGCAATGTACCAGCAACAGAATGAAAAACTTCTTGAGGCTTCAAAAAAAACAGGATTTTCATCCTATGACAATTAAAAACAAACAAAGAACAAATATTGTTGATCTTATTAAAACTGAAATTGCAGGAAAAGAAGATTACCTTGCTGTAACCAGAACAATTAAAGACTCAATAACATACTCAACACTCTTAATAGATGTAAAAAAACTAAGTAAAGAGCTGTCTGAAATAGGTTTTGCTTCCCATGACCGTATAGCACTTTTTTGTGAAGATTCAATTGAGTATATTATTATGGCTTTATCTATTTTAGATACAGGAGCCGTAATTGTTCCGATATCTCCTTCGTTGTCTTCCAATGAATTGGAAACTTTATGTGATCGCATTAAAGTAAAATATATTTTATCTGAGAAAAAACTTGAAAAATATTCTTTAATTTCTAAAAAATATCTTAATAAACTTTATCTACATGAGATCGATAAAGATATAATATATTCACAAGAATACCGGGAAGTTGACTCCCCAGCATTTATACGGTTTTCTTCAGGCACAACCGGAGAAAGTAAAGGAGTTTTATTAACTCACAAT
>JAGLLQ010000422.1 GCA_023140455.1 Desulfobacteraceae bacterium
ATTGTTCATAATAATGCAAACCCAGTATTTGTTGATGTTAATCGGGAAACTTTTGGATTATGCCCTGATGCTCTTAGCCGATTTCTTGATCAAAATGCTGAGAAAAGAGATGGAAGAGCCTTTAACAAAGAAACTTGCAAACCAATCTCTGCTATAGTTCCCATGCATACTTTTGGACTTCCATGTAAAATAAAAGAAATAATAGAAATAGCAGATCATTGGAATATAGCAGTTGTCGAAGATTCTGCTGAGGCCCTTGGCTCAAAGATTCATTCAAAACATTGCGGGACTTTTGGGAAAACAGGTATTTTAAGCTTTAATGGCAATAAAATAATTACCTGCGGTGGCGGTGGTGCTATCATCACTGATGATGATAAATTGGCCAAGAGAGCTAAACATCTCACAACCACAGCAAAAGTAAATCATCAATGGGATTATGCTCATGATGAGATTGGATATAATTTTAGAATGCCCAACTTAAATGCTGCTCTTGCATGTGCACAACTTACACAACTGGAAGGAATTTTAAAAGATAAACGTAAATTATCCAATGCATACAGCCTTTTTTTAAAAGATATTGAATGGTGTGATTATGTAGAAGAACCAGAAGGGTGTACAAGTAATTACTGGTTGAACGCTGTGATCACTTCTGGTAGGAAAGAAAGGGATGAGTTTTTAAAGGTTACAAATAATTCCGGCATTATGACACGACCTGCCTGGCAATTATTGTCTGATCTTAAAATGTATAAAGATTGTCAAAAAGGTGAGTTGGATAATGCAAGATGGCTCAGAGATAGAATTGTAAATTTGCCAAGCAGTGCGAGGATAAATGTCTAAGAAGGAAATAATTTTACTTGGGGCAGGCGGCCATTGTCATTCATGTATTGATGTTATTGAATCAGGCGGAGTTTTTAACATTGCCGGAATAATAGAACAGGAAGGGAAAAAACAACAAAATCCAGTTTTAGGTTATCCAATAATAGGATATGATAATGAGCTCTCAACTCTAAAGAATCGTTTTGATTATGCTTTTGTAACTATTGGGCAGATGGGTTCATCAACACTGAGGAAAAAACTTTACAACACTCTTGTGAAATTAAATTTTATTATACCTGTAATCACCTCTCCTTTTGCCTGTGTTTCAAAGCATGCTATCATCAATTCAGGTACAATAGTTATGCATCATGCTTGTGTTAATGCAGGTGCAATAATAGGCAATAATTGTATTTTAAACACTAAATCTCTTATAGAACATAATTCAAAAGTTGGGGATCATACTCATATTTCAACTGGAGCAATTTTAAATGGCGACTCTACCATTGGGCAAGGATGCTTTGTCGGATCAAATGCAACAATTGTTAATGGGGCTAAACTTCCAAGTGGTTATTTTTTTAAAGCAGGAGTACTTGTTAAAAGTAAAAAAAATGGAAGACCTCATAAAGGGGAATGATTTATAATGAACATTCATGAAGATTCCAATAAAGATCTCCATAAAGTATTCATTATAGCTGAAGCCGGAGTAAATCATAACGGCTCGCTTGATCAGGCAAAAAAAATGGTAAAAGTTGCGGCAAAAGCAGGTGCAGATGCCATAAAATTTCAGACATTCAGGGCTCAAACCCTTGTTACAAAAGATGCTGCAAAAGCAGAGTATCAAACCAAAACAACAGATCAGAAAGAAACACAATATGAGATGTTGAAAAAGCTGGAATTGTCCTGCAAAGACCATGAGCTATTGATAGATACATGTAAACAAAATAAGATTGAATTTTTATCAACTCCTTTTGATCTGACCACCATTGATTTGCTTGTAAAAATGGGGATTAAAAAATGGAAAATTCCTTCAGGCGAGATCACTAACTTACCATATTTAAGGAAGATAGCTTCTCTTAAGCAGGAGATTATTTTATCTACGGGTATGGCTGATCTTGGTGAGATTAAGGATGCTCTTAATGTATTTTTAGATTTTGGAATCTCTTTTGAAAACATTACAGTTTTGCATTGTAATACACAATATCCTACACCAATGGGTGATGTTAACCTTAAGGCAATGAAAACAATAAAAAATGCTTTTCCAGGGATAAATATTGGCTATTCAGATCACACCCAGGGGATAGAAGTTTCCATAGCAGCCGCTGCAATGGGAGCAACAATTATTGAAAAACATTTTACACTGGACAAAAATTTGCCGGGACCTGATCACAAAGCATCATTGGAGCCTGATGAATTGGCTGCAATGATTAAAGCTGTGAGGAATATAGAAAATGCCCTTGGAAAAGGGATGAAACAGCCAACTCAATCTGAAAAAGGGAATTTGTCAATTATCCGAAAAAGTATTGTAGCTGCAAAGGATATTGCTGTTGGGGAAAAATTTACAGAAAGCAATTTGACAGTAAAAAGGCCTGGAAAAGGAATAAGCCCCATGAAATGGGATGATATCATTGGAAAAACAGCAGAAAAAGCATATTCAGAGGATGAATTGATATGAAGATTTTATTCATAGGTACAGTTCAGTTCAGTTTTGATGCCCTGGAATGTATTTTGAAAGAAGGTGGTAATGTAGTTGCAGTGATAACACAGGATAAGCCAGGAATTAATTCAGATTTTAAAGAGATTGAACCGATATGTAAAAAAAACAATATTCCCTGCATGAAAACTGGCAATATAAACTCAAACAAAGTCCAGGATTGGGTTGTGGATTTTGCCCCTGATATTGCATTTTGTTTTGGCTGGTCTCAATTAATTAAAAAAGAGCTTATGTCTTTGATGCCCATGGGCATTGTTGGGTTTCATCCTGCTCTCTTACCAAAAAATCGTGGGCGCCATCCATTAATCTGGGCGCTGATTTTAGATAAAATAAAATTCACAGGATCTACGTTCTTTTTTATGGACGAGGGCGCTGATACGGGAGATATTCTTTCCCAGAAAAAAATCCCTCTTTATTATAAAGACAAAGCAATTGACCTGTATAACCGTGTGACTGAGCAGGCATTGAAACAAATTAAAGAGTTTTTACCTCAATTGCAGAAAGGAACTTATAAGAGAATTGTTCAGGATAATTCCAGCACCAATACATGGCGCAAAAGAACAAAAAAAGATGGTCTGATTGATTTCCGTATGCCAAGCAGAGCAATCTATAAGCTTGTTCGGGCTTTATCGTATCCATATGTTGGAGCCCATGTTGAATATAAGGGGCAGGAAATTAAAATATGGAATGCCGGGGAGATATTAGAAGGATATCGTGATATCGGACTTGATATCGAGCCCGGGAGAGTGATTGATATTAAAAACAAGAGCATTGTAGTAAAATGTTATGATAACGCAATATGGATTGATTCGACCGAGTTTGAAGTATTACCCTTAATAGGAGAATATCTCTAATGACAGATGTTATGGTGGTGGCAGTCCATCCGGATGATGAAACTTTGGGATGTGCTGGAACTTTATTACGGCATAAAGAGCAAGGTGCAAATATACATTTATTACTCATTACAGCAATGTATTATAATGATGAAAATAACAGAACCTGCACAATTGGGAGCGATGGTAAAGATCATGTTTTGCCGGAATGTTTTTATTACAATCAACAGCATATAAGTTTTTCAAAGGAAGCAGTGAAAATAAAAGCTGAAGAGGTTAGTAGTGTAATAGATGAATATGGGTTTAGCAGCGTTAATGAACTAAATGTTCCAACAACTACGGTATCACTGCAAGACGAAAGCGTTTTGGTAAATAAAGTCGCTTCAGTTTTTTTAAAAGCACGCCCACATATTTTGTATCTCCCTTTTTTTCAGGATGCGCATGGTGACCATAGAGCAATTTTTCCTATACTGAATAGTTGTATAAAAACTTTTCGTTATCCATTTATTGAAAAAGTATATATGATGGAAACTATCAGCGAGACTGAATATGCTCTCCCCGCAGCTGGAAATACTTTTACCCCAAATCATTTTGTATGCATTGACAAATGGATGGACCAAAAAATCTCAATAATGGAAAAATATGAAAACGAGATTCAAGAGTCGCCCTTGCCGAGAAGTGAAGAGATGATACGTGCTCAGAGTAGATTTAGAGGTGCAATGGCTAATTGTAAATATGCAGAAGCCTTTATGCTTTTTAAGGAAGTAATTAAATGAAGAGACAGATTACTATCTTTACATCTACCAGAGCAGAATATGGTCTGTTGCGAAGGGTTGTGCTTGAGATTCAACAGTCACAGGATTTAGACTTAAGGTTATTGGTTAGTGGTACCCATTTGGTTTCAGATCAAGGCTATACTATTGAAGAGATACAGTCTGATGGAATAGAAGATATTGAATGTATTGATATTAAACTAAATGACAATTCTGCCAAGGGAATCTGTGCCTCAATGGGAGTTGCCATTCAAAAGTATGGCAAATTTTTAAATAGTCTTCAACCGGACATATTGTTATTATTGGGAGACCGTTATGAAACATTCTGTTGTGCAGCAGCAGCCCAGGTATGCGGAGTCCCTGTAGCTCATGTGCACGGGGGTGAAAGAACAGAAGGATTAATCGACGAAGCATTCCGTCATTCAATAACTAAAATGTCCCATATACATTTTCCTTGCAGTGAAGAATATAAAAATAGAATTATTCAAATGGGTGAACCTGCGGATAAGGTTTATAATGTTGGCTCATTAGGCGTTGAAAATATTAGAAAAATGAAGTTAATGAACAGGCATGAATTGGAAAATTCCATTCAGTTTAAACTTGATAATCCGTTTTTTCTGATAACATTTCACCCAGTAACGCTTGAGAAAAATACTTCAGGAGAGCAATTTGCGCAACTGCTTGCGGCGCTTGATAATTATTCTGCACATAAGTGTATATTTACAGGTGCGAATGCTGATACGGATGGTAACATTATTGATCAGATGATCAAAGATTATACCCAACTGCATCCTGACAGATGTTTTTCAATCTCATCGCTCGGCTATTTAAGATATTTATCAGCCATGCAATTTTGTGAAGCTGTCATTGGCAACAGTTCAAGCGGTATTTTAGAGGCCCCTGCATTAAAGGTTCCGACAATTAACATCGGTGACAGGCAAAAAGGTAGAACCAGGGCAGAAAGTATTGTTGACTGTGAACCTTTGGCAGATTCGATTTTGGAAAGCTTAAAAAAAGTTTTCTCAGACCAGTTTCAACGAAATATAAAAGAGATGAAAATACCCCATGAACAAAATGACACTGCTCACAAAATTCAAGAGGTTATCAGGACCATAGACCTGGAAAACATTTTAAAGAAAAGTTTTTTTGATATTAATTAAAAAAATATTAAACAAGTTTTGAAATTTACTTAAATAAGTAGTATACTGAAATTATTAAATCGCCAATACAAAGTAATACTTAATTAAACCTTAACTAATCAATATGTGCAGGTGACAATGAAAGATTGGAGAAAAACTTTCGTAGGCCCGGAGACCACTATAAAAGAAACCATTGCAGTGATTGACAAGAGTGCGCTTCAGGTTGCTCTTGTTGTGGATACTGATAATAAGCTTTTGGGGATAGTTACAGACGGTGATATCCGACGGGGAATTTTAAAAGGTGTAGACCTTGATGAGCCGGTAAAACGGATTTATTATGTATCTCCGCTCACAGCTTCTATTGACGATGATCCTGAAACAATGCATGTGATCATGAAAGAACAGAAGATAATTCATCTCCCTGTTGTTGATCATGATGGCAGAGTTGTTGAACTGAAAATCTTAAATGAGATATTGACTGCCACAAAGATTAAAAACCCTGTTATTCTGATGGCTGGCGGGCTTGGTACAAGATTAAGACCTTTAACTGAATCCTGTCCTAAGCCTCTTTTAAAGGTTGGGGGAAGCCCGGTATTGGAAACCATTATTGAAGGTTTTACGGACAAAGGGTTTGATACTTTTTATATTTCTGTGAACTATAAGGCGGAGATGATTGAAGAGTATTTCGGAGATGGCTCAAAATGGGGTGTTAGTATTAAGTATTTGAGAGAGGACAAAAGACTTGGTACAGCAGGAAGTATTAATCTTCTTCCTGAAAAACCAGATTTGCCATTTGTTGTAATGAATGGGGATTTATTAACAAAGATTGATTTTGATCAGCTTATTAAATTTCATATGAATAACAATAAGTTAAGCAATGCCATGGCAACAATGTGTGTAAGAGAATACAATATGCAGATACCCTATGGTGTGATACAAAAGGAAGGGAACAGGCTTACCCGGTTAGATGAGAAACCTGTGCAACGATTTTTTGTGAATGGTGGAATATATGTTTTTGAACCTGATGTTATAAATATGATTCCAAAGGATAAGTATTATGATATGACAGATCTTTTTGATAATATGATGGAAAAAAATTATAAAACAGTAATATTCCAGATCAGAGAATACTGGATGGATATAGGGCACAAAAAAGATTTTGAGATTGCAGATGGTGAATATGGAGAGGTGTTCTGGGGTTGATTTATGTTTAACGGGGAAAAAATACTTGCAGTAATACCAGCCAGAGGCGGCTCAAAAGGAGTCCCTCGGAAAAATATTAAAATAGCAGGGGGCAAGCCTCTTATTGCCTGGATGATTGACGCTGCAAAAAAATCAAAATATATTGATAGATTGATTCTTTCTTCTGACGATAATGAGATAATCAAAGTCGCAGGAAGTTTTGGATGTGATTCGCCATTTGTACGACCGACAGAATTTGCTCAGGACAGAAGTACTGTTGCTGATGTAATTATACATGCACTTAATAAGATTCCAGGTTTTGATTATATAATGCTTTTACAGCCTACTTCACCTTTAGTCCTGCCTGAAGATATCGATGGGTGTATAGAATTTTTAATCAGTTCAGATGCTGAATCTGCGGTATCAGTTTGTGAACCAGGTAAAAACCCGTATTGGACATTTGCAATGGGACAAGATAACAAACTTGTTCCTGTTTTTGGCGAAAAGTATTTTAACCGGCAAAGACAGGAACTCCCTCTAGTATACATGCCTACAGGAGCAATCTATATAGCAGGAACTAAATGGTTTTTAGAGAATAAATCGTTTTATTCAGATTCAACATCAGGTTATTTGATTCCAGCAGAGCGTTCTTTAGATATTGATTCCGAGCTTGATTTTAAAGTATTTGAAGCAATAATATCAGATATTATAGATACCGGTTTTAAACATTGAAAGATTTTCAGGATCAGTGTACCAATTAATGCAATGTTCAAGACCTTTTTTAAAACCGTTAATCCCGGCATACTTTGGATTCCACCCAGTCTGTTTTTTTATTTTAGTATTATCTGCCCATAGACGGTTTACTTCGCTTTTATCTGGTCTTAAGCGTTCCTCTTCTGAAATAATCTCAATCTCTTTATCCATGAGTTGGGCTATATACTTTGCTGTATCTCCAATTGAAATCTCAAAGTTGCTTCCGGCATTAAATGTTTTGCCTGATGTCTCATCTGATTCTGCAATTTTAATAAACGCGTCAATGATGTCATCAACAAAATTAAAATCTCTTGTCGGGCTTATAGCCCCTAATTTAATTTGCCTGTTTCCTGTTGCAATCTGAGTGATTATTGTTGGTATGACTGCACGCAGAGATTGCCTTGGTCCATAAGTGTTAAAAGGGCGTATTGTTGCAACCGGAACATCAAATGATGAAAAAAATGAGAAAGCAATCTGGTCAGCCCCAATTTTTGATGCAGAGTATGGAGATTGCCCCTGCAAGGGGTGCTCTTCAGTTATTGGAATAAATTGAGCTGTGCCGTAGACTTCGCTTGTTGAGGTGTGAACGATTTTATCAATACTATGTTCTTTTGCTGCCTGCATTACATTGAGAGTGCCATTGATGTTGGTGTCAATGTATGTGGCTGGTGAATGGTATGAATAAGGGATCGCAATAAGTGCTGCAAGATGGAATACTACATCACACCCTTTCATTGCTGTGTTTATGCCAAAAGGATCTCGAATATCACCAGCAAAAATTTCCATATTATTTTTTGTCTTTTCAGATAAGTAGTCAAGCCAGCCCCATGAATTAAATGAATTGTAGTAAACAAAAGCCTTTACATCGTATCCTTTTTTGATGAGTTTTTCTGTCAAGTGAGATCCAATAAAACCATCAGAGCCTGTTATAAGGATTTTTTTATTTTTAAGTTCCATAGTGATTTTCTTTAGCTGTTATTTTGTATATTAAATATGACAAGATGATGATTAAATATGCTTAAAACATAGCATAGGGAAAATCTTCCTGTCAAGGTGGAAACCGGAAAAGAAAAGTAAGAGCTAATAAAAATACTCATAAATTATTGTCCTGCTGTTTTAATGGCACCTGACAGACGTGCTGCATCAAGTTGAATTTTTGAAAGGTCATCGTTGCTATACAATTTATCTTTATTATCCCATAGCGCGCCATGCCATTTACCATAGAAATATATTGAATCGTCAAAATTCATTTTTTCTTTTTTAGTATTAAGTTGTATTAGGTGGAGATTTGGTAGATAGATTGCAGCCTCGGGATTATTTCTCTGTGCTCTGAGAGAGATGTCCATAAAGGCATTTCGACCTGATTCTTCCCAGAAACCCCCAAGCTTTTGGAAAAAGTTTTTTTCAACTGCAATAAAGTAATCAAGGATCTGAAATGATCGTTCCATGTTTGCCTGTGGAAAATCAGAATCTAAGTGGAGATATGCTGAAACAGGCGCATTGTTCTCATTCAACACTATACCTGCATGAACAATATTATTTTGTTTGTTTGTGATTTTGCCGCCAAAGATTTTTTTATTGCCATACTTTTTTAATGCATCATTTAAAATAGTCAGCCATTTTTCACAAGGGGCAAGAAGTTCTGGAAGAAATAGAAGATTTTTCCCTTTTGCAATTTCGCCTGCTTGATTCATAATACTGGGTTGATTTGATTTCTCAGTACGATTTATTAATTGGATATTTCCTTTCAGAGAGTCAAGTATTGTATGGGTTTTTGAGGATGGGTTTTCAGGTTTTAATAAAATGATTTCATATTCTCCACTGTTTTCAGAATTGACAGCCAATGACTCAAGCTGATAAAGAAATTCATTGGCATTATCAGAAGGAACAGGAATTATTATTGACCATTTGTATTTATGATCATTATGGCTGTGAGTGGTTGAAACAATCGGATCAGGGGAGCTAAATCTATTTGCTGTTATTAGTTTTTTGGCAATCTGGATAATTCTGTCTTTAGCACCTTCAGTATCTGTGAGTTCATTTCTGAGATATTGATCCATGGTTTCATTATCAATAGCCTTTGAAAAATCTATTTTTTTTGACAATGCATCCGCAAGGTCAGAAGGAGTCATTTTTGTTGCAACATTTTGTTCTGTAAATGAATAAGGTACTTCTGTTTTTATCTCAACATCAAGCTGCATTAGAGGTTTCTCAAGGGCAATTGCTTCAAGGCCTGTTGTACTTGGTTGGGCAAGAGTGCAAAGATCACATAAGGCAAGGAGATCATATGTGTTTTCTTCACCATGTATAAAATAGACTCTTTTTTTAAAATTATCCGGGATTGAATCTTTCCATACCTTTATTCTGTCCTGTTTATCTGCCGGATGGAATTTCACAATCAATGCAAGATCCGGGTCTTTTGCAGTGATTTTAAATAAGGGGAGGACTGTCTCTACCGGAAGAGGAATGGCTGAAAATATTAAGAGATTGGCAAACTTATCACTGCATTTGAATTTTTTCCGCATTTTTTTTCTGATGTCATTTTTTTTCTGGCGTTTTTTTTCTTCAGAAATATGTGTATTCCCAACAGGTATTATTCTTTCAACAGGTGCTTCCCAGTCACCAAATTTCTTTCTGATTCTTTCTCCCCAGGTAAGGCCAAGGGTGCTGTATTGAATATGGCCGGTATATCCGAAATCAAGATTGTATCCAAGACCTTCCTGTAGGGTTATAAATGGTATATTCATTTTTTTTGACCAGAATGAAAACATTTT
>JAGLLQ010000423.1 GCA_023140455.1 Desulfobacteraceae bacterium
CCAATCAGGTATAAGATTGAACACCCAATGGAAATGTCAGCAAGCCGGAAAATGACTCTCAAGCACCCTGAGATGCCCATGCTGAATGTTGACCGTCGGCGTACCATGTTTCAACAGGTAGAACTCGGGTATGATGAAAAAAGTGTCCGCAAGGAAGCATGGCGCTGTTTGAGGTGTGATATCTGCCGAAGGTGTGGAAAATGTGTGGAAATCTGCCGGGACAAGATGGGGATTGATGCACTGCAATTTGGATATATGGATTTTGACAATCCATCTGAAACAGATTTCAGAACAACATCTGAAAAATGCATTACCTGTGGAGCTTGCGCAGCCAACTGTGAGAATAAAGCAATTGTCATTGAAGAAAAGGATGGTCAAAGGATGCTGAAACTATGCGGCACCATCTTGAATAAACAGACCATTCAGTATTGTGAAGAATGCAATGCCATACTTCCATCTGTTGAGTACATGCAGTTTATCGCCCAAAAGACAGGAAAAGTCACAAAAGTCACTGAAAACCGACTCTTGTGTAATAGTTGCCAGCGCAAGTTAAGTGCAAAGATTAATGTTGCAACAAGACCGGTTTAGATAAGACCAGTTGAAACATGGCCTAACAGGCCAAACAAATAAAAGGAAACGATCATGCAATTCCAGAGAGGGGACAAAATCGAGGTATTTAGAAAATCAGAGGACGAAGCCTGGGAACCCTATATGGATGATTTTGTAGGAGTTCACGGGATTGTTACTGACCCTGACACCACTATTAATGATCCAGATGCATTGATTAGAGTCAGCCTTACAGGTAAAGGCACCCATAGGCTGCCCCAGGATTCATTAAAACTTATTACTCAACCCTAATAAAGGAATACAATATCATGGAGAAGGTAAAAGATTGTATGGAAGATTGTGCCAGTCATTTTCATACTGTAGGGCAGGATCAGAATGTGGAACAGGCCCTGAGATTGATGTCAGGTTATAATGTGTCAGCACTTGTGGTTATGGATGGAGATGTATCAAAGGGTATCTTCACAGAAAGAGACCTGGTCAGGTGTCATATTATTTTTTCTGATAAAAATATTAAAGAAATTCCGGTTAAGGAGGTTATGACTTCCAAATTGATTGTTGTTGAGCCTGATGATACTATTGAGGATGCCATGGGGATGATGATCAAGGCAAAGATACGTCACCTGCCTGTAGTTTTAGATGGACAAATCAAAGGGATGCTGAGTCTTGAAGATCTTGTCAAAAAACATGTCAGTGTTTTGAACAAAGAGCTTCATTATCTTCAGGACTATATTGCAGATCTCCAGGATGCTGCCCATGATTGATATCACCATTGATAATAAGAAAATTTCAGCAAAAGAGAACCAGACCATCCTGCAGGTTGCAAAGGAGAATGGGATAAGAATCCCGCATCTATGCTTTCATCCTGCATTAAAACCATCAGGATCATGTAAGCTTTGCGGCGTTGAGGTTAAATCCCCTTCCGGGAAACAAGTGGTAATGCTCTCGTGTATTATGAAAGTTAAAGAAGGCCTTAAGGTAAATACCGATTCTGAACTTGTTAAAACCAAACGGGAAAAAGCGTTTAACAAGCTTTTACAGATGGCACCGGACTCATCCAGGATCAGAAACCTTGCAAATGATTTTTCAGTTCCCATTGCTTCACCACCCAACGGTTGTATCAGGTGCAGGCTCTGTATTCGGGTTTGCAATGAAATTGTAAAAGCCAAAGCTTTGAAAATGGTAAAAACCGAAAACGGAAATATGGTGGTTCCCCAACCGGGGCAGTGCATAGGTTGCGGGACCTGTGCCAATCTTTGTCCAACTAATATTATTAAAGTAGTTGATGAGGATAATGTCAGAACGGTCTCCATAAAAGACGAGATAATCGGGCAACTGCCTCTGGAACGCTGTGAAGGCTGCGGAAAACTGTTTGCAACATCTAATTTCCTCAAGCATGTGGAAGAAAGCACTATTACCCATCCTGATACCAAAGAACATCATATGCTGTGCCCCTCATGTATAAAGCTCATGTCAAACAGAGCCATCACTGAAAGGGAAAGAATACACAAATGACCATTGCGACTTTAAAATCGATTTTTATTGGCGTTGGCGGATCATTGATCCTTGCTGTTTTTTGTTCAACATTTATTGCAATAGATAAAATCTTATTTGTTATGCCAGTATTTATTGCCTTTAACGGCACCATGACAGGTTATAAAATAGTGGATGCCCTAAAAAACAGAATAGAAAACATACCTCTTTTTTCTTTTATACTCGGTATTGGCAGTGGCGCCCTTACCTTTGTTGCTATTAATTTTACAATATCATTTATTCAAAATAGTGTTTCACTTAATATTTATGATTTGCTTATTTATATGACTGTATCAGGAATCACAAGTTATCTGGGAGCAAAACTTGCTGTCAGATATTTTAATTTAT
>JAGLLQ010000424.1 GCA_023140455.1 Desulfobacteraceae bacterium
ATTTTGGACAAGGTATTAATTGGGATGGGTTTTTAAAATCTTTTTTAAACAGATTTGATATCCCTTCCGGTACCCAGGTCAGAGACCTGAACAACCGTCTTGATAAGCTTGAAGGCCTTTTTTTCAAACAACAGACAGAAGCAAGAAGCTTTAAAAAAAGAAGTAAAGTGAAATCAAAAAGTGCTTCTTCTGAAGTACTTGATTTTGTCGGAAAATATCCTGATGGCGTAAGCTTTAAAGAGATCAAAAAGAATACTAAATTTGATGATAAAAAATTACGAAATATTATATACCGCCTTGATAAAATCGAGAAAATCGAAAAAGTAAAACGAGGGATATACAAACTAATTTAACATTCTAACAATCCCTAAGGAAAATTTTGTATGAAAACAGGAGACCGTATCTACGGGTATGCAGTAAAGCATGTTGAAAATCTTAAAGAACTTGATTCAGTCCTGATACAGCTTGAGCATGAAGCTACAGGAGCAAAGCACATACACATAAAGAACAAAGACAAAGAAAATACTTTTGCAGTATTATTCAGAACAGTACCTGAAGATTCCACCGGAGTCGCCCATATATTAGAGCACACTGTTTTATGCGGTTCCAGGAAATTCAATGTTAAAGACCCGTTCTTTTCCATGCTCAAAAGAGGATTATCCACTTTTATGAATGCATTTACATCCTCTGACTGGACAATGTATCCTTTCAGCACACAAAATTTAAAAGATTATTACAACCTTGCTGATGTCTATCTTGATGCTGCTTTTTTCCCTAAGCTTGACGAATTGAGTTTTAAGCAGGAAGGTCACCGGTTAGAACTTGTAAAAACGGAAACCAGTGAAGAACTTGTTTATAAAGGTGTTGTATATAATGAAATGAAAGGAGCAATGTCATCTCCTTCAGAAATAATGGGGCGATCATTACTAAAAGCTTTATATCCTGCAACAACATATAGTAATAATTCAGGAGGAGAACCCTCTGAAATCCCGAAACTTTCTTATGAAGGGCTTAAAGCATTTCACTCAAAATTTTATCATCCTTCTAATGCTTTTTTCTATACCTATGGCTCATTTAATTTAGAAGATCATCTTAAATTTATTGATAAAAAAGTCCTTTCAGAATTTAATAAAAAGGAGATGGACACAACTATTGGTGCTCAGCCAAGGTGGAAAGAGCCTGCAAAAACTACGTGTTACTTTCCTCTTTCAAAAGAAGAAAAATCCGAAAAAAAATATCAAGCCTGTGTTGCCTGGCTCACTGCTGATACCCGTGATTTTTTTGAAGTACTTGTGTTAATTATTTTAGAGCAGGTCTTATTAAGTAATGCAGCATCACCGCTTAGAAAGGCATTAATTGATTCAGGCATAGGCTCTGATCTGGCCGATGGTTCCGGGTTTGATTCAGAAATGCGTGACACTTTATTTTCCTGTGGACTAAAAGAAATAAAAAAGGACTCTGCTTTAAAAGTTGAAAAAATAATCTTCAAAACCCTGAAAAATCTTGTTAAAAAAGGGATCGATAAAAAACTGATTGATTCAGCTATCCACCAGATTGAATTTTCCAGAAAAGAAAAAACCAATACTCCTTATCCTTTTGGAATCAAGTTATTCCTCACATTTGCAGGAACATGGATACATCAGGGCGATCCTGTAAATTGCATTGAGTTTGACAAAGATCTGGAAAAATTTAAAAAACTAACCGCTAAAGGTGGATTCTTAGAAAAGAAAATAGAACAATATTTTATTAATAACCCTCACAGGGTTCTGTTTACACTTGCTCCGGACCATGACATGGAACAAAAAGAGGTAGACCGGACAAAAAAAGAACTCTCTTTGATTCTACAAAAGCTTAAAAAAGAAAAATCAAAGCAAACTATAGAAAAAATCACCAAAGATGCAAAAGAGCTTGCTAAACTACAGGAAAAAGAAGAAGATCTCTCATCTCTTCCATGCCTTGAGCTTACTGACGTACCATCGGAAATTGAGAAAATAGCACCAACCAGCATTGCCAGCATTTCAGAAATTACCTGCTATGAAAAACCAACATCTGGAATTTTATATTTTACTTGTCCTGTGGGAATTGGAAACGTTAAAAAAGAACTTGTTTCTCTTATTCCATTTTTCAGTAAAGCATTTATTAATTCAGGAACAGAGCAAAGAAGTTATGCTGAGATGGCAGAACTTATGGACCTTTATTCAGGAGGAATTTCAATTTCACCTTTTATCGGGACCAAATTTTCTAACAACCTTGAGTACCTTTCCTTTCTTTCTTTTCAGGGTAAGTCATTAGATCGCAATGTGGAAAAGCTATTTGATCTCCTGCAAGAATTTATATGTCATGCAGATTTTTCAGATTTAGAAAGAATAAAACAGCTTTTATATCAGTCCAGAGCTCAATTTGAATCAGCAATTGTAAGAAACGGCCATCGCTACGCTATCTCTCTTGCCTCAAGAAATCTGACATACAGTGCCGGCATAAGCGAAATATGGAGCGGAATAACTCAGTACAGATTTATTAATGATCTGATAAAAAGAATAGAAAATAATGATTATGATTTTGACACTCTTAGCTCTGATCTCAGAGATATCTCAAGCTCAGTGTTTCAGGAAAATAATTTAAAACCAGCTGCAATAGGAGGGAAAGACTCTCTTTTAGCTGCTGACAATAAAGTAAAAGATATAAAAAATATTCTAAAAAATAATACAGGCGATGCATATAGACCCATTGACATGAGTATGGATACAGCCGTCCCCCATGAAGGCTGGACTACAAACACCTCAGTTTCTTTTACTGCACAGTCATTTAAAACAGTCCGCATTGTCCATGAAGATTCTGCATGTCTTTCCATAATCAGCAGGCTTTTAAGATCCCTTTATCTGCATAGAGAAATCAGAGAAAAAGGTGGTGCTTATGGAGGCTTTGCCTTGTATAACTCTGAAAACGGAATATTCTCTTTTGCGTCCTACAGAGATCCAAATATAGAACGAACTATTGATACCTATACAAAAGCATGTGATTTTATCAAACAGCCTGATGCTTATTCTGATGATGATATTAAAGAAGCGGTTCTCCAGGTTTGCGCTGATATTGACAAGCCTGAAACTCCGGGGCCTGCATCTATTAATGCTTTTTACAGAAGTATTGTTGGGCTTTCAGATGAAATGCGTGAACAATTCAAACATAAACTGCTTGCAACCACAAGAGAAAAAATACAGGATGCAGCAGATAAATACTTTGACTCATCTGACTATAACAATAAAGGGACTGTAGTAATCTCAAGCAAAGAAATGCTTGAAAATGCAAACAAAGACTTAAAAGAAGGCAAAAAACCCTTTAAAATCAAGAAAATTTAATACACATTAATAAAATTTTATTTTATCCCACTAAAAAAGGTCTTGATGATTTATCAAGACCTTTTTATTTTTATGGTAGGCACGAGCAGGCTTGAACTGCTGACTTCTACCGTGTCGAGGTAGCGCTCTACCAACTGAGCTACGCGCCTTTATACGTGCCATAATAAATATCATCAGATGTCATAAATGTCAAGTTTATGTTATGCCAGAATTTTTCTGTGGCTATATTCTCAAAAATAATCCATTACGGTCTGATTACCTTGCACGCGTTAGTTTGGATACTTGGGGTATGAGCTGCTCCAATTTTAAACTTTCGAATATTAGTTTTGCAGATGTTTTGCCAATCTTTTACCAAGGCCAAGGATCGTTAGCGTCGGCGGAAGCCCCCATGCCTCAGGAATAACCGAACAATCACAAACATAAAGATTATCAAATTTTGTCTTAAGGTTTGAGTCTACAACCTCACCGATTTTTGCTGATCCTCCAGGGTGAGCGGCAAGATTTATACCTTTGAAAATGTTTTTTGCCCCGGCATTTTTTAAAATCGTTTTCGCTCTGTTACACCCAGCTACAAGTTTTTGCTTATCTTTGATTGTAAGAGACTTATTTACGCCGCCCTTTTTCGTGACTCGCCCACCAAGATTGTCTTTCGCCTTAATCATCAGCATCAGCATTTTCGATTTAGAAATTATATGGTGAGGTTTACCTCTCATGGCACTTTGGACTGCGAATATCGGAGTGGGAAAATTCAGATCGGTCATAACATATCCTTCTTCTTCCATATGGATGCCTGCAGCCATCTGAGGTTCGCCATCGGATTGAAGGCCTGGAACTTTTCCAAAAACCATCACCAAAGGGTCAAAGAAAAAATCATATCCGGCATTTGTAATTCCGCTTTCACGTAATATTACCGGAGATCCAATGCCGCCAGCACAGACAATGATTTTATCAGCAAAAACATTATGGGTTTTAAATTTCTTTTTATATTCAACACCAACAGCAGTGTTGCCTTTTATTATAACTTTGCTCACTTTTGCATTGCTGATAAGTGTTGCCCCGCTATTGACAGACTGTTCAACAAAATTTCGGGC
>JAGLLQ010000425.1 GCA_023140455.1 Desulfobacteraceae bacterium
TAGAATCAACAAAACTTACAAAAGTAAATCTGGAAGCAGAAAATGAAACACCTGAAAGATTTGCCCGGTCAAAAGAAGTTTTTATGATCCTTGTGCCTGTAAAAATTGAATTTTGTAAATCGCAATCATTAAAATTTGAATTATAGATTGAAGCTTTACAAAAACTGCAATTTTTAAACTTTGCATTAGAGGCATTAATATTTATCAATACTGCATTATCAAAGCAGATAGAATCTAACTCTGCCTCACTGAAATCTACATTGTAAAGGATCGAACTTTGAAAAAATGAATTCTCAATAACAGATTTAGCAAAACTCGAATTTTTTATAATTGAAGCATTAAAATAAATACTATAATTTGATAATTTTAAACAGGAAAGATCTATCTCATCGATAATCTCTTTTTCAAAATCAAACTCTTTTGGGAATTTGCTTTCTTTTAGCTCGACCAATTTTTTATCAGTTGATGATAGGAATAAACCTTTTAAAAAACCCGCTTTCTTTTTTTGTATTTGATTGACTCTGTTGATTAAAGATTTAGTCTCTTTTTCAATGTTTCTTTTTTCAATTTTTAGAAATTTAGTTATGAGTTCTGTAAAATCAAGCACTTGAGTTCTTATTGAATCATCATGATAGTTATCAAATTTTTTTATGATTTTAATAACTCTTTCCGGTCTTCTCCTGACTACTCCAAGAATGAGTGCTTTGAAAACCAAGGCATTATGCTTAAGATATTCTTTTTTATTTTGTGCAACATCCTGAATAATCAGAAAAGATATTCTTGAAAAAGAAGATATCTCCTCTAGAACATCTAATAAAATATCTTTCCTGCTTTTAATTACTGCCAAAAAAAGCTTGAACAAGGGAATACTTCTTGTGACTACAAGGGCTTTAAATGCCAGGAAAGCTTCTTTTGAATTGTGATTCTTAAATATAGTTAACAGGCAATTTGTTAGCACGGGTTGCGAATAAACGTCTATAGCTGAAAATTCTATAATTCTCAAAGCAACCAATCTAATATTTGGATCTTCTTTATTTTCCAGACAATCAATTAGCAAATTTATATCAAGACTGTCGTAAATTAGAGAAGCCGCTTTTAAAATTTTTACTTTTTGGGTTGATTTAGAAGATTGCATATCTGCGAGCAAAGACTTATCCGTATTCCTCAAGAGTGCGATATTAAATAAAAAAGGTTCGATATCTTTATTTTTATTAAAAATGTCTGACAAAAAATTAACAATTTCTTTTTTATTTTTAATTTTGTTAAGCATTCTTTTAAACTCTAATGCCCATTCTCTCCTTATCTGAGGACTGCTCTTAAGGTATTGATCTACTAATATTAATTTTTCTCCATCAGATAGTGAAGGGAGCAATGCCTTAAACGCATGCTTTGAAATCAAACCTAAATAACAAATTTTCCAGGCATATAAAGGCCCTTTACCATTTGATTTAATGAGAGTTTTAAAATAAAAATTAAGATCAGACAAAGAGATATCTGTCGTTACCAGAAAAAAAATTTTAGAACAAAAACAATCCGATTCCTGTATCGCTTTTGAATACAGATCTTTATCACGGGCTTTATTTAAAGCTTTAATCATTTCCAATTGTACAATATTTATTGCTTCCCGTGCTTTATTTCTCAATAC
Source organism: Desulfobacteraceae bacterium (assembly GCA_023140455.1). The sequence goes on from JAGLLQ010000425.1 coordinate 1,646, forward strand.
ATAATGATATGATGAAAGTCCTGCAATTATAGGCTGGACTGCTTCAGAGGGCAGGAATTCTGAAACAGATTCAAGCAGAAGGCATTGTTGGTCCTGATTAAGCTGAGCCCAGCTCTTTTCAAAATGTGTAAAATCAAAATCATCAAAAAAGTTACTATCATTCTCCATTGCTTAAATATTCCTGTAAGATCTGAACATTATTAATTGCTACAGTTAAAGTATTATTCTTTTTTTCAATTAAGACTTTATTATCTGAGCTTATTTTATTTGATTCACATTTTGATCTTAATAGTGGGAAATTAAAATTTTCCATTGCGTATTTTAATAGCTCAATCTCCTTAGAATCGGCATTGGTAATCTTTTCTTTAGTTAATAACTCATTGAGTTTATGATTGTAAAGCATTTTTAATTTTGCCTGGATGCAGGGATTATCAACCATTCCCTTAGTCATTCCTATGCTAAAATAAATTTTCATCTTGGTTTTTACATTTCCAAATTAAAATGGTATATCATCATGGTTTTTAATAATAATATTTTTTGAATGATAATTCCATAATTTATGAAACTTTTTGAATCAAACATAAATAATATAGAAGATAACAACAGCTATAATGCTGAGTCTATTGAAATTTTAAAAGGACTTGAGCCGGTACGACGCAGACCCGGAATGTACACTGATACAACAAGCCCTGACCATTTAGCTCATGAAGTTATTGATAACAGTGTTGATGAAGCAATCGCAGGATTTGCAGATAAAATAGATGTTATTTTATATAGTGATAATTCTCTTGAAGTTATTGATAATGGCCGTGGAATGCCTGTTGATATCCACCCGAAAGAAAAAATCTCCGGTGTTGAACTTATTATGACAAAACTCCATGCAGGAGCAAAATTTTCCAATAAAGATTATCATTTCTCAGGAGGCTTGCATGGTGTTGGTGTTTCTGTTGTAAATGCACTTTCAAAGTATTTAAGAATTATTATAAAACGAAATAATACAAAATATAGAATTGTTTTTAAAAAAGGAAAAAAAGTCTGTAAGCTCGAACAAATTAATAAATCTACCTGCAAAAGAACAGGTACTTCACTTCTTTTTTATCCTGATACATCATTTTTTGATAACCCTTTCTTTTCAAGCAAAACATTACAACATTCTCTAAAAGCCAAAACAGTACTTTGCCCCGGACTTGAAATAACTTTTTTTGATGAAGCATCTCAGGAAAGATTCAGTTGGCAATACGATCATGGCTTACATGAATACCTTATAGAAAACATGCCTGAAAAAA
>JAGLLQ010000426.1 GCA_023140455.1 Desulfobacteraceae bacterium
TGTTCCAGTTTCTAAGGTACCAAATCCACATGATATAAAAGCAATTGTTATGCCACATGATCTATGGCATCATGTATGCATTATTTTTCCTCAGCTACTTAAATTTGATAAAATGGACAAAATTATGAAAAAAATAGCTATTTTTTTATTTTTAATGATTTGTATCGGTTTAACAAACACTACTGTATTCGCAACTCAATGGGATGATATTAAAAAAAAAGCAAAAGCACAGAAAATTTACTTTAATGCCTGGGGCGGATCTGAAAGCATTAATGATTATATCTTAGAGGCTGCCAAACAGGCTGAGAAGGAATTCGGGTTTAAGGTCGTGCATGTAAAAGTTACTGATATAAGTAATGTCATAAGTCGAATCCTGGTTGAAAAAGCAGCTGGAAGAAAAGATCAGGGCAGTGTTGATTTAATGTGGATAAACGGGGAAAATTTCCGGGCAATGAAGACAAACAAATTGCTTTATGGACCCTTTTCACAACTACTTCCCAATTACAAATACGTTGATATAGAGAATAAGCCCACCACATTATTTGATTTTACTGTTCCGGTTGACAACATGGAAGCACCATGGGGTATGGCACAGCTTGTTTTCATGTATGATACGGCAAAAGTAAAATCACATCCTGACAGCATGAAAGAATTGCTCGTTTTTGCAAGAGAAAATCCGGGCAGAGTGACGTATCCGGCTCCTCCAGGTTTTCATGGCACAACCTTTTTAAAACAGGTGTTGCTTGAGCTTGTAGGCACGAGAGATGTTCTTTATAAACCTGTTTCAGAAGCGGACTTTAACTATGTGACAAAACCTTTGTGGAAATATCTTGATACTATTCATCCATACATGTGGAGAAAAGGTAAAGTCTTTACTGCCGGGTCATCAGAAATGAAACAAATGCTTAATGACAGTGAGATATTCATATCAATCAGCTTTAATCCAAATTCAGCAAGCAATGCTATTGCAAAAGGAGAGCTTCCGGATTCGGTGAGAACATATACACATGGGTCAGGAACAATTGGGAACACTCATTTCCTTGGCATTCCTTTTAATTCTTCGGCAAAAGAGGCCGCAATGGTTTTTATAAACTTTTTATTGTCGCCCAAATACCAGGCAAAAAAAGCAGATCCTTCTATCTGGGGCGACCCTACTGTTCTTGCAATGGATAAATTAAGCAAAGAAGACCGGCAAATCTTTTCTAAAACACCTAAGGGGATTGCAACTCTTTCAAGCAAAGAGCTTGGGAAAGTTCTCTTAGAGCCCCATGCAAGCTGGGTTGAAGCGATTGAGAAAGAATGGAAAAAAAGATATAGCATATAGCCCTTTATGATTAGAGAAAAAGGAAATAAGTTACGTTACTTTCCCCGAGTCATGATAGTGGTATTTTCTTTTTTTATTTTTTTTGGTCTTGTTGGCACATGGCTGCCTTCATTCGGATTTCTGCCGGTTATTGGAAGTAATGATTTTTCAGTCAGGCCATGGATTGACTTTTTAACTTATCCGGGACTTTCAAGCTCATTGAAATCAACACTGATTTCAGGATTGGGAGCATCGATAGCAGCATTAATTCTTTCCATCGGCATAGTATCTTTAAGTTATGGCAATCGGGTATGGTCATTGTTTGAGAAGTCTCTTGCCCCTGTTCTTTCAATCCCCCATGCTGGGTTTGCAATCGGATTTGCTTTTTTAATATCTCCCAGTGGATGGATATTAAGGTTTATTTCTCCAGGATTAAGCGGGTTTGTCAATCCACCCGACTTAACTATTATTAAAGACAGTTATGGAATCAGCCTGATGGTCTGCATGATATTAAAGGAGACACCATTTTTGCTTCTTATGATCATGGGATCATTATCACAAATTGATATAAAAAGAACACTGGCAACAGGCAGAAGCTTTGGTTATCATAAATTTCAGATCTGGTTCAAAGTGATTGTACCCCAGTTTTTCCCAAATATCAGGTTATCATTTTATGCTGTTATAGCTTATTCATTATCTGTTGTTGATTTATCTATGATTTTAGGTCCAACAGCACCGCCGACCTTGTCTGTCCTTATTCTTCAATGGTTTAGTGACCCTGATATAGAGATGAGGTTGACAGGGGCAGCCGGAGCATGCGCGCTGCTTATAATTGTTGCTGTAATTATAATGCTGTTTTTTTTGCTGGAGAAAGCCGTTGTTGTCGCGTTAAACAAAAAAGCAGTTGATGGGAAAAGAGAATCAATTTTCTGCAAGATAACAAAACTGAGTGACTTAACGTTGCTTTCATTTCTTTTTGTGACGATTATGTCTATAACTATTCTTATTATCTGGTCATTTACATGGCGCTGGAGTTTTCCTGCTGTTCTGCCTGAATCATGGTCTGTTTTATTCTGGCAGAGAAGTTTGTTAAAAGTGCAAGATCCCATGATGGTTTCTTTATGGACCGCGCTTGTTTCAACAATAACAGCCATTATCCTAACTATTGGCTGCCTTGAATATGAGCTTACAATACCAGAAGAGAAACTAAAAAAAGATCTTGCAAAATTAATTTGGTTTTTATATCTGCCTCTTTTAATTCCACAAATTGCATTTATATTCGGGGTACAGATTATACTGACCATAATGGGTATGGATGGTTTGTGGGGGACACTTGTTTTATCTCATTTGATTTTTGTCCTGCCTTATGTTTTTTTAACATTGTCATCTATATACAGAAATTTTGATATCCGATATGTAAACACAGGGGCTATTTTATGCGGCTCATATTTTAAAGCTTTTATATTTATAAAACTCCCCATGCTTTTACGACCGATCCTGTTTGCATCTGCTGTTGGATTTTCTGTCAGTATTGCCCAGTATATACCAACGATTTTTATAGGAGCCGGAAGATTCGCAACTATTACAACAGAGGCTGTAAACATGGCAGGCGGTTCAGACAGAAGGGTTCTATCTGTATATGCGCTGTATCAGTTACTTTTACCCATGATTATGTATCTGCTGGCAATTTCTATACCTGTTTTTGTATTTAGAAATAGAAAGGGGATGTCTTGACTCTTGAACTTAACCAATTAAAGATCAGTCATAATAATACTGATCTTTTCAATCCGATCTCAATTTTGATTAAAAAAGGTGAAATAGCTACAGTTATGGGGCCAAGCGGATGTGGGAAATCAACATTGCTTTCTGCAATATGCGGCAACCTTTCTCCTGATTTTTATTTGCATGGTGATATTCTGCTTGATGGCAGATCAATAATTGAAGTTCCCATGGAGTTAAGAAGAATCGGGGTTTTGTTTCAGGATGATTTGTTGTTTCCCCATATGGACATAGGAAACAATCTTGCATTTGCAATTCCAAGGGATGTACCTAAAAAAGAGAAAAAGCAAAGAATAAATAAAGTATTAGAAACAGCAAGGCTGAAAGGATTTTTTAAACGTGATCCTGCAACACTTTCAGGTGGACAGCGGGCCCGGGTCAGCCTGCTTAGAAGCCTTTTAGCAGAGCCAAAGGCACTGTTGCTTGATGAACCATTTTCTAAACTTGACAAGGAGCTTAAAGATCAGATGAGGTCATTTGTATTCAGCCAGATAAGAAAAATGAATATCCCGGCACTCCTTGTTACACATGACCCCGATGACAGTGCTTGTGAACAGGTTATTAGCCTTTAATAACAGCCAAAGGGAAAATATGTTAGATACAATAGCCATAAAAATATTGAATAAGCCGCTTGATTTAATTGCAGGCATTTTAAAGAAAACCGGGATAAATAAGGATGTCATAACATTAGCAGGGTTTGTTATAGGGCTTTTTGCAATGGTTATGATTGCTTTAAATTATTATACAATTGCACTTTTTTTTATCACAATAAATCGAATATTTGATGGGATAGACGGCGCCCTTGCAAGACTTACCAAGCCAACTGATTCAGGAGGATTTCTTGACATTACCCTTGATTTTATTTTTTATTCAGGGATAGTCTTTGCTTTTGCATTGGCAGACCCCAGGAGTAATGCCATTTATGCATGTTTACTTCTGTTTTCATTCATGGGGACCGGTGCAAGTTTTCTTGCTTTTTCTGTGATGGCTGAAAAAATGGAATAAAAAGCATGGAATACCCGAACAAATCATTATACTATCTCGGTGGCTTGATGGAGGGAACAGAGACTATAATTTTTTTTATTCTATTCTGTCTTTTCCCTTATTCTTTTCCCTGGCTTGCAATTTTGTTTTCAATCCTTTGCTGGCTTACTACATGTTCCAGGGTTTATTCAGGCTATAAGATATTAAATAATACTTAGTGCCCAAATTATTTTATGTGTGGTATATTATTTGCACCTTACTTTAACTATGATTAAAAAAATATTAATTAATACTAACAGGAGGGAATGAATATGAATATGGAATTTGGATCAGTTGAAGAAGTATTGGATTTTGCCATAGGCAAAGAAAAAGAAGCAGTAGAGTTCTATGCGTCTTTAGCCAAAGAAGCGACTCAAGCATCGCTGAAAGAGACCTTTGAGAACTTTTCAAAAGAAGAAGAAAAACATGTTTCTCTTCTTTCAGATATGACAGCTAATAAAGAAAAAATTGATTCCTATGAATTTAAACAAATCACAGATCTTAAAATAAGCGATTATATGCTGGATACTGAATATGAAGAAGGCATGCCCATGCCTGAGATCCTTAAACTTGCCATGAAAAGAGAAGAAAAAGCAGTCGATCTCTACTCGGCATTGGCGGTCTATACAGATAACGAAGATGCAAAGAAAGTTTTTAATATTCTGGTGCAGGAAGAATCCAAACATAAACTTGCCTTAGAAACAATGTATGATGATTATTTAAGCGAACAAGATGGATAAAATGATATAATCATTAGTAATTTTTTAAAAAAAGGGTTGATTGATTAATACTGTCTCAACCCTTTTTTATATTTGAACAAATATTTTAATTTCTGGAGGGGAAAATGAATTTTGAGAAAATAGTTTCTGACAGACGCGCAGTCAATTTTTTTGACCCTGATAAACCAATTAAGCTTGAGTTGGTGAAAAAAATGATTGAACTTGCATCAAAAACCCCTTCTTCTTTCAATCTTCAGCCATGGAATCTTATTATTCTGACAGACAAAGACGAGAAGCTGCGGCTGCAAAAATGTGCCATGAATCAGAGTAAAATAAGTGATGCCCCTGTGACTATGATTGTCCTTGCAGATAATGATGGTTTTAAAGAAGGACACAAAACAGTTGAAAGGGTCTTTCAGGAAAATATTAAAGCCGATATGATGACCGAAGAGCAACGAGACTGGTTTAAAAACGCCAGGAACAACCTTTATGGGAAAAGTGAATTAATTACCCGGGCATTTTCATGTAAAAACACTGGTTTTTTTGCCATGTCATTGATGCTGGCAGCGAAAAGCCTTGGTATTGAAAGTCATCCAATGGATGGATTTAACCATGATAAAGTTGTTGAAGAATTTAAAATCCCGGATAATTATTATATCCCGTTATTGATCTCATTTGGATATTTTGATGGGGCAAAGACACTCCCGGAACCAAAATGGCGTAAGGGTTATGATGATATTGTTGTGAGTTTTGATAATTAAAAGGAGCATCTAATGCCTGATAAAAAAAGAAAATTGAAAATCATATCATGGAATGTCAACGGATTACGGGCAGTTGTAAAAAAAGATTTTTTAAAGACAGTAAAAGACCTTGATCCTGATATTCTACTTCTCCAGGAGACAAAACTTCAGGAAAACCAGCGAACTGATGAGATGATCAATCTTCCATCCTATGAATCGTTCTGGTCATATTCAACAATAAAAAAAGGATACAGCGGTGTTGCAGCTTATTCAAAAATAAAACCTGAAAAAGTGACTACATTGTTTTCAAAACCTGAATTTGATGGCGAAGGAAGAATCATACAACTGGACTATAATGACTTTATCCTTTTTAATGTATATTTCCCAAACGGCCAGATGAGTGAAGAGCGGCTGCAATATAAACTCGATTTTTATGACTGGTTTTTAGCATATACCAATGATCTGAAAGACCAGGGTAAGAGTATTATTATTACAGGTGATTTTAATATAGCTCATAATGAAATCGATTTAAAAAATCCAGGACCAAATTCCAAGCGATCAGGGTTTCTCAGAATTGAACGAGATATCCTTGATAAGATGGTTGAGTATGGATATGTTGATACTTTCAGGCATTTTCACCCTGAAAAGATCAAGTATTCATGGTGGTCATACAGGTTTAGCGCAAGAAAAAACAATGCAGGGTGGCGCATTGATTATTTTTTTGTGACAAAGGATTTAATTGATAAAGGTATTGTAAAGCAGGCATTTATTGATAATGATGTTTTTGGATCAGATCATTGTCCGGTCGGAATTGAAATAGAAATTTATGGGTTGATTGATGATTAAATATGATTTTAAAAATGATTACAGTGAAGGGTGTCATCCAAGTATTTTGGAGCTGCTCTCAAAAACAAATCTTGAACAGCAGGAAGGTTATGGAGATGATGATTATTCAAAAGAAGCAAGAACATTAATCAAAGAGAAAATAAAGAATAAAGATGCGGATGTTCATTTTGTTTCCGGAGGTACCCAGGCAAATTTAATCATTATTTCTTCTGCTTTAAGACCTCATGAGTCCATAATATCAGCAAACAGTGGGCATATTAATATCCATGAAGCAGGATCAATAGAAGCATGCGGGCATAAAATTAATGTCATAGAAAGTGCTGATGGAAAAATAAAAGTAAAAGATATCCAGGCTGTTTTGGATGAACACATAATAATACCGCATATGGTAAAGCCTAAAATGGTATATATATCGAATTCTACCGAATTAGGAACAATATATAAAAAGCATGAGCTGGAAAAACTATCATTATTTTGTAAAGAAAAAGATTTATACTTATTTCTTGACGGGGCAAGATTGGGCTCTGCTCTGAGTGCTAAAAATAACGATCTGTCTATGTCTGATTTGGCAAAACTGGTAGATATTTTTTATATTGGCGGGACAAAAAATGGTGCTTTGCTTGGTGAGGCAATTGTTATTAATAATGATAAACTGAAAAAAGATTTTGCATTTCATTTGAAACAAAGGGGCGCTTTGACGTCAAAAGGAAGGATATTAGGCATTCAGTTTCTTGCATTATTCAAAAATGATCTGTTTTTCTCTCTTGCAAAACATGCAAACATTATGGCTGAAAAAATTGCAGAAGGTGTCAAAAAGAACGGCTGTTCTTTACTTATAGACTCTACTTCAAATCAAATATTCCCAATCCTTCCAAACAAATTAATCGAAAAATTGGAAAAGAAATATGGATTTTTTGTATGGCAGAAAATTGATGATGAAAATTCAGCAATCAGGCTGGTAACTTCCTGGGCTATAAAAGAAAATGCTGTAGATGAATTTATATATGATCTGCAAGATATTTTATGATTAATAACAAATTAATAACATTAAAAACAAAAGACAATGAGCATATTGCACTCTGGAAAGTTTATCCTGAAAAAAAAGAACTGAATAAGCATATCTTCCTGACGCACGGAACATTTTCAAATAAGAATATTTGTATGGGAATCGCTGAATATTTTAGTGAATCAGGATATACCTGCTGGATAATGGAATGGAGAAGTCACGGGAATAGCTCTCAAACCCAAAAAGATTTTGATTTTGAGACTATTGCATTGTTTGATCTAAAGACAGTATTTGAATATCTTTTTACTATATTAAAAATCAGCAAAATTGATTGTATTACTCACAGCGGCGGCGGTATTTGCTTAACTATGTTTTTAGTTAAAAATCTTGAATACATATCAAGATTAAACAGCATTACAATGTTTAGCTGTCAGGCATTTGGAGCAGCCTTTTCACGAAAAAATTATTATAAAATACTATATAGTAAAGTCTTTAGCCGTATTCTTAGTTTTGTTCCAGGGAAAATGCTTGGGTTAGGCCCGCATAATGAAAGTTATAATACTATGAAACAATGGTTTAACTGGAACTTAAATAAGAATTTTAAAGGAATGAATAATTATAATTATCTGAGTAAAATGAAGACAATAAAAATACCAGTTTTGTCTGTCTGCTCTATGGGTGATACAATGATCGCTCCCAAAGAAGGCTGTATAGACTTTTTGAATGCTTTTGATAATTCAGCCAATGAATTATTGTTTTGTTCTAAAGAAAATGGATTTAAAGAGAACTATGATCATAGCAGAGTACTCCTTTCTAAAAATTCTTCAAATGAAATCTGGCCAAGAGTATTAGAATGGGTCACAAAAAGGTCAATCCATGTATGAACAAATTTCCTTTGCAAATTCTGAGCATTTCAATTCAATTGATCCTGGTATTTGCCTTGCCAGATCATAGGTTACTTTCTTATTTAAAATAGTTTTTTGCAGTGCTGTGCGAATAAGATCTGAAGCCTTTGTCCATCCAATGTGATCCAACATCATTGCGCCTGAAAGGATTACAGAGCCAGGGTTTACTTTGTCAAGATTTGCATATTTAGGGGCAGATCCATGGGTGGCTTCAAAGACAGCGCATTCATCACCAATGTTTGCACCCGGTGCCAGACCAAGACCACCGACCATTGCAGCAAGCGTATCTGAAATATAGTCCCCGTTCAGGTTTGGGGTAACAATGATATCATATTCGCTGGGTCTTAAAAGCACCTGCTGGAACATATTATCAGCAATTCTATCCTTTAAAACAATTTTGTTTTCAGGAATTTTTCCTTCATATTCATCCCATACTTCCTGTTCTGTTATAATCACATCTTTGAATTCAGTTTCAGCTAACTCATATCCCCATTTCAAGAATGCACCTTCAGTAAATTTCATTATATTACCCTTGTGCATAATAGTGATATTTTTTCGATTATTATCAATTGCAAACTGAATGGCTTTTTTGATAATCCGTTTGGTATTTTTTTCACTGATAGTTTTAATTCCAATACCTGTGGCTTTAACATCAAGCTGTTTTGAGATTTTTGAGTTAACAAAAGATAAAACATCTTTTGCTTCCTCTGTGCCTGCTTCCCATTCAATCCCTAAATATATATCTTCGGTATTTTCTCTGAAAATCACCATGTTAATATGGTCAGGGTTGCTGCAGGGAGAAGGGACTCCTGAAATATATTTTGTCGGTCGGATGCAGGCATATAAATCAAGGACCTGTCGCATAGTTACATTAAGGCTTTTCATACCATGGCCAACAGGGGTGGTCAAAGGGCCTTTAATGGCAACTCTGTATTTTTTTATCTGTTCAAGTGTTGTGTCAGGAAGCCATTCTCCTGTCTCTTTAAATACATCTTCTCCTGCAAGAAGTTTTTTAAAGGCAATCTTTTTTTGGTTTCCATAAGCTTTTTCTACTGCCTGGTCTATCACAAGCCTTGCAGCATTCCATATGTCAGATCCTGTACCATCTCCGGGGATGAATCCAATAACAGGAGTATCAGGGACAGATAAAGAGCCATCTTTTTTTAATGTAATTATATTTTCTATAAAATTTCCCGTTGATTTATCAGTTAGTCCTTAAATACCAGTTTTCCTCCAATATGCCCCGCAATACCAACTGCTGTGACAGTGATAATATTGATAAGAATAAACAGCCACGCATTTGAAGATGAAAGAACATCAGGATTTATAAGATACCACACAAAACTGATAATAGTCAGAATAGTTGTTACTATGGCTGCGGTTATTTTGATTTTGAAAGTATTTGTTAATGCTCTCTTATATTTTTTCTGCCATTCAAGCACGCCTGTGAAAATAACAAAAGGCAGAGCAATAAGAACAAAAATTAAATTGATAAAAGCTGCTTTGGCAAGAAGGTCAGAGCCTGAGACCCAGGCTGCGAACCACAAGACTATAATTGCCGGTAGTATTCCATTCGGTGTATGCACTGAAACAGGATGAG
>JAGLLQ010000427.1 GCA_023140455.1 Desulfobacteraceae bacterium
TAATAAGAATATTCTTCATATCGCCATTTTAGAGGTAATTATGAATATTAATGCAATACAAAACTCTTATGCTTATTCAATATGGCAGCAAGATACTAAACAATCCAGCATTGTTCCGAATACTCAACAGGGAATCAAGACCAACCTTGCTGAAGATATTAAGCCTGAAATTAAACCAGCTGATAGTCAACTGATTGAAAATCGACCAACAGGCAACCAAAAAACCACAGACAAAACAAAAAACCCTGAAAATCAAGATACAGGCTCCATAAAAAAGGAAGCTTCCTCCAAAATTGCCGAAGAGCTGGATGGTGAGCTAACCAGAGCTGAAAAAATGGTTGTCACAGAGCTAAAACAAATTGACCAGGCTGTAAGGAAACATGAGATGGCACATGTAGCAGCCGGAGGTAGATACATACTTTCCAGTGCCAACTATTCATATAAAAACGGCCCTGATGGCAAACGTTATATTGTTGGAGGCGAGGTCACTATCGATACCGCACCAATACCTGGTGACCCACAAGCGACAATCAATAAGATGCAGCAGGTACGACGCGCTGCCTTAGCCCCTGTTGACCCATCTCCCCAGGACAGAAGAGTAGCTTCAACTGCCATGACTATAAGCACTAAAGCAATGTCAGAATTAATGGTTACAAGATCAAAAGACAAGATTGATTCTGATGAAGAAAAAGCTTTTGGTAATATTAAAAGCAGTGCTGACAAGGCATATGCAAAAGTTCAAAATATGCCTGAGAGTCAGCAGGAACCATCATTTAGAATATCAGCATAAACATTACTTTATTAATTTTGTTATCTCTCTAAACCCTTCAGCTTTAGTTGATTTCATAAGCTCAAATAAAATTGTTTCAGTACTTGTAACTGATCCGCCTGCCTCTTTAATTCTTTTTAGTCCAATAGTTTTATTGGATTGTGTCCTTGAAGAAACGCAATCATCAATCACCTGCACTTCATAACCTTTTTTAATAAGATCACAGGCCGTTTGATAAACACATATATGTGTTTCTATGCCAGTTAGTAAAATCTGTTTTCTTTCTATAGATTTTAACTTTTCCATGAACTCATCATTGCCACAACAACTGAATGTATATTTTGGAATTGGTTCTAAATCAGGCAAATGATTTGTTATCTGTTGTATTGTAGGGCCTAATTTATCAGGGACCTGTTCCATCCAGATGATTGGAATTTTGAGGATGTTCATGCTTTTTACAATTATTTCAAAATTTTTATAAAGATGATCTTTGCCATGCATCAAGGATGCAAGCTTACCCTGGATATCAATTAAAATCAGGAGAGTATTTTCGATTGCAAACATTTTAAAGCACCTCCAACTCTTGGTTTAAATTATCAGGCTTCGCCTAAATTCACATTCTATATTATTTAGTTTGTGCACCTTCTAATTTATTAGCCCATTCTATGGCCTGATGTAAAGCTTTTTCAACCTTTTCCGGATCTAATCCTAATTGGCTTACCAATTGCCTGCCCTCCTCCCATCTTGCTTCTTCAAAACACTTTGCTAAAGTTAATAATGGATAATATTCATTATTTTTATCACCACAAAGCGCTTTTTTAATTTTACCTGACAAAGGAAGGTATTTTACAATTTCATTCATTGGTTGATTAAGCATTGCATCAAGCAATGAAAACATACCAAGTAAAAAAAGACTTTCTGATTTAAATCCCCAAAAATCATGATCAATTATCACCTGCTCTAAAAACTTCCCTCGTTGTACAGAAAGAAAAATTAGCTCTGATGCTTGTTTACTCTCAGCAATGTCACTTAAAAGAGCAACTCTTAACCAGTTTTTCATATTACGCCAGCCAAGCATTGTAATAGCGTCTTTAATGGATTCTATTTTTTGTCGAAATCCAAAAGCTGCAGAATTTAAATATGACATTAGTTTAAAACTGATTGCAACATCACTTTGTACTACTTTTGCAACTTCATCAAAATCAGGTTCTTCCTGTTCAATCTTTTCCAAAATTTGGAATCTGGATGCAGCATTGGAAGAAAGTTTTTTTACAGACAAATTTTCCGGCTGTTTAAAAAAAGATCCTTGATACAATTGAAAATCAACCTTTTTACAGATTTCAAATCTTTTACCGCTATCCACATTTGTTGCAAATAATTCAGCGTCATTTTTTTCATTATCATTCAATAAACCGGCTATTTTAACTTCATCAATATCTGAGACATCAAATATAAGAATATCTCCCATATCAAACACTGGTTTGTTTTTCTTATAGTCCATTGACCAGGATACAGCTATTTGATATCCATCATTTTTTAATTGCTGAATTACATCTATCAGTGAATCATCCAGAGTATCAAGGTTTGTTATTTTTACAACTGCTCTATTTGGCGGCAAAGCATAAGGGAGATTGTTCATAATACCTTTTTGAGAAAAATTCATCATTATTTTTTTCCCTTTATCCAGAATCTCCTGCAGAGCCATATATGTA
>JAGLLQ010000428.1 GCA_023140455.1 Desulfobacteraceae bacterium
TGGACCTTTGGCCGTCAACGAGTATAAGGGCGTAGCCATTATTGAAATCCAACCCCCTCATCTTGGCAACCCATGTATATGTTCCAAACACATCGTTATGAAATGCTGTCTGTATCCCGGGAATATCTTTTAGAAGATCCATGACATTTTGTGAGTTTTTCTTTTCAATGTCTTCTTTAGTAATGACAATTGTCTCAACAGGGACAGTCTGCAAGGTATGCGGGGTTTTTGTTCCTGTGATGACTATATCATCCAATCTGTTTATCTGGGTATCAGCAAATACATTGGAAGCTGATAATACAAAGATAAGAGACAGGATAATCAAAACAACCCCTTTTTGTTTCTCTTTCATTTGAATAAATTCTCCACAATAATTGTTTATTATTAATGAACAATCACTCTGTATTGACGAAGAAAGGCTTCTTTGGTATAAAAAAGAAGAAGCGTCCTGCAATCCAGAGGATGATTCGTTTCCGAAGGCAGCCTGCATAAACCCTGGTCGGTTTAGGCTGCCTTCTTTGTCTGTTTGCAACTATTTTTTTTATCCACCTCCTTTTCTAAATTAAAAAAAATTATGTTAATTCAAATACAATTGTTATTTCAATTTTGAGTGGTTCTTTAAACAGGTTTGACGGCGGCAAAGGAAAAGGAACAGAATCTCTCACCGCCTTTAATGCAGCCTTGTTCAGGCTGTTGTGTCTTGCAGGCTTGATAATCTTTAAATCAAAAATCCGACCGTCTTTAGCAATCATAAAATGGATACTTACCCTTCCTTCAATATATCTTAACCGTGCTTTATCAGGATATTTTTTATTGCTTTCTATGTTTAATCTTACCATGTCAAAGTAATCATTCTTTGTTAAGAGATCCGACACATTATCAGATTTGAAATCAGATAAGCTGATATTGGGTTGATCTGGTACAAAAAACTGGTCAGGTGCTTTTATACTTTCCAATAATGTATCTGACAGACAGGTCATCACCTGATTAATTTTTACAGGAGGTATACTCTGTTTTGATACATTGATAGAATTAATCTTTGGTGTTTTATATAGTGGTTTTTGTCTGGTCATAGGTATAGGGATCTGTCTTGCAACAGGTTTTGAAATATTCTTTATGCCAATTTCAATATATGTTAACGTATTTGTCTTGCAAACCCCTGCCATATGAATAAATATCAACATATGGACTCCTAAGGAAAGCATTATCAGGGTATTTAACAGCCAGTTTTTTCTCCTTTTATCACTTGGCAAAGAATAATAATACATTGTTTACAATTCCTTTTCAGTTGCAAGGCATAATCTTCCTGCGCCTGCAGCCTTGGCAAGATCCATGACCTTAACAGCTTTGTTTAATACAACAGTCCGATCAGCTTTAATAATCACCAGCTTGTCCTTATTGTTGCCTATCATCTCTTTTAATTTTTTGAAAAGGAGGGCTTCAGAAACCTTATTTTCCCCAATAAATGCCTGGCCATTTTTATCAACATATACCGTGATCTCTTCCTGAATCTGGGGTGCTGCAGCCTTTGCCACAGGGAGTTTGATTTTAATCCCTTCATCCACCATGAAGTTGGTGGTGAGCAGAAAATAAATCAGCAGCATAAATACAATATCAATTAATGAAGTCATTGGAGTCTGAATCTGATATCGGGTTTTTGGTTTTCGATGAACCAGCATAATATCCTCCTTTTTTAACTATTCTGGGTATTTCTGGACACAAAAACATTTTTCATGAATTCCACTGTTCCTCCCTGGAGCCTTGCCTCATATCGGTCCACCCGGGCTACTAGATAGCTATGGGCTACCATGGTGGGAAGTGCAACAGCCAGACCAAATGCTGTAGTGAGCATTGCTTCCCATATACCACCTGCCAATACAGCCGAGTTGACTTTCCCGCCCATTTCCTGAATCACCATAAAGGCCTTGATCATACCGATAACTGTACCCAAAAGCCCAAGCAAAGGTGCAATATTACCAATTGTTGCAAGTGTCTGAATATAAGAAGAAAGATCCCTGACCTCTTCTTCCGTGGCATTGACCATAACGGTTTCTATAACTTCTCTGTCCTGATCCTTTACCGCCAGAGCAGAAAAAAGCACACGACCCATTGGGGAATTGCTTTGCTTTGCCATTTGGCTGGCTTTGGTCTCCTGCCCTTGCCTGAGCAGATTGATAATACTCTGGGCAAGTCCCTGCCCCCGGCTTCTCATCCTTGCAAAATAAATCAAGCGCTCTATAAATATGGCTAAAGCCACAACAGAACAAAGTAAAATCGGAATCACTATCATTCCGCCCTTGGATATAAATCCTGCCATATCATTCATTATAAATTCTGTCATATTATCCTTCCTTTTGTTCAGTCACATCGGGTTTGCCATCAAAATCCAAATCTTTCTCACGTTTTACCATTGTCTCAGACGCATCATATTCCTCCCAGAGGTCCGGCTTTCCGTCAAAATTCGTATCCTGTTCCACCCGAATCAATACCCGATTTTCATAATAGAACCATACATCTGTCAGGTCATCAGCATTAGTGTCCTGACGTGCACATACAGCCTCTTCATTTTCATTATACAGCCAGATAAAATCCATTTTCCCGGAACCTGACTGATCTTCCTCTATTTGAACAATTTTTCCACTCGAATTATATAATTCACGCAAATCTATACTATGATCATTATTCCTATCCATTTCCTTGCACCTGAGCATCTTATCGTTATAGTACAATACAAGCTCTGAATGCCCGTCTTTGTTAACATCCTGTTTTTCAACCAACTCCCAATCGAGTTCAGTGTACAATTGAGTGGTTTCAGAAAATCCATCAAGGTTTTGATCCAGATGCCTTAACACTGGTTTGCCTTGGCTAAAAACTGTAAAGCTGTCCATCTGTCCATCCAAATTGGTATCCTTTGTCTGGTGGGCAGGTTGTGCATTCTCAAACACAATGACCTTATCGGCCTTGCCATCCATATTGTCATCAACCTCCTGCTTTATGATCTCTCCTTTGCTATAATACCTTCGGATTTCAAGAAATCCATTGTTATCCTGGTCATGATGACTTTCTTTGGGAAAACCTTTGGTATTAAAATAAATCACGCGCTCAACTTTTCCATCTTCATTATCATCTTGTTTTTCTTCAATTGCCTTACCATCTTTATATTTAAGCCAGAGATTAATCTTGCCGCTGCCATTTGTATCTTTTTCAGATAAAGTAATCTTGCCATTGGAAAACGTATAAAACGTGTCAAAGCTTCCCTTTCCCAAGCTGTCTTTTTTCATGGAAATTGGCAGATCGCCCTTTGTGAAGTGTGTCACCTGGGTCAAAATCTTGTTTTTATCCAATCTTTCCTGATACGTCCGGATTTTTTCCTCATAATAATCAATGCAGTCAATCACTCCGTCCAGATCAGTGTCCCTCTCAATCTTAATCAGTTGATCAGCACAATAATGTTGTAGAATATCAATTTCTCCGTCCTGATTACTATCTATTTCAAGTCTGACAAGTTTGTTATTTTCATCATAAAATGCTTTTTGATCAATAATGCCATCTTTATTTGCATCATGGTCAATGATTTTTTCTGCAGCCAAAATATGATCTATTCCGAAAACAGGGAACAAACCTAATATCAGAGTAAATTGAAAAACCATAAACACCACAATTATGAAAAATACTTTTCTAATCATTGAAGCACCTTTCCCAAAATAAAAAACCACAAAAGCAAAATCCGATACTTACGGAGTAATTACCTTCGTGGCAAATTCTTTATTGTTGTATTATATGCGGTTGTGTAATCTAAAAGATTTTTGTCTTTGATATTCATCACCTTCTTGATGATGAGTTAGTTATCTTTACCCAATTCTTTTTTCTTTGTCAACCAGAAAATATTGGATTGCCTGTGGTATCAGGTTATAAATCTCTTTACATTATTTCAAAAAACCGTATAATGTGTATTTGGTAAACCATGTTTGAATGAACATTTATTTAAAGGTATCAATATGAAGAAGAAAGATTTGGATTTTTTTAAAAACCATTTAAAAGAAAGATTAAATGAATTACTTTCCCATGCAGATGGTACGGTTAATGTAATGACTCAATCGAAAGACAGATTTGCAGATCCAACTGATCGGGCTTCCCATGAAGCAGGAAGAAACTTTGAACTCAGAATCAGGGACAGAGAACATAAGTTAATTAAAAAAATAAAAAAAGCTCTTGATCGAATTAAGAATGGCACTTTTGGCATTTGTGATACCTGTGAAGAAGAAATTGCAATTGAAAGGCTTAAAGCAAGACCTGTAACCGCTCAATGTATTGAGTGCAAGAAAAAAGAAGAAAACCTTGAGAAAGCTTTAGGAATTTAAAAAAAGATACACAAAGGTTATATTATGATTGACTTACATATACATTCAACAGCTTCAGACGGATCATTCTCACCCAGTGAAATATTAAACCTTTCTTTAGATGCCGGCATAAAGGCAATAGCACTGACCGATCATGACTCTATAGATGGTGTTAGAGAAGTCATGAAGATTGGAGTGCCATGGCCTCTTGAATTTATTACCGGAGTTGAAATAAGTTGTGAGCCGCCAAAAGATTTTCCAGACAATAGCAGCCTGCATATCCTGGGTTATGGATTTGATCTTGAAAACAAGGATATGAACTCAATCTTAAAAAAACTCCAACAGGCAAGAGCTGACCGGAATCCTTTAATAATTAAAAAACTCAATGATTTAGGGTTTGATATTTCCATAGAAGAAGCTGAAGAAATCTCAGGAGATGGTCAGACCGGACGCCCGCATATTGCTCAGGTTATGGTTGAAAGAGGTTTTATTGCCTCTTTTGGTGAAGCTTTTGATAAATATCTTGGCAAAGGTAAAAAAGCATATGTTGATAAATACAGAGCAACATGCAAAGAAGCGATTGAAATAATTCATAATGCTGGTGGAGTAAGCATATTAGCCCATCCAGGGATACTTAAAGACAGTAAAAAATTCTCTGTTGAAAAACTTGTAAAAGATTTAAAGAAATTCGGACTTAACGGAGTTGAAGCTTACTACACTTCTCATAACCATAAGCAGACTACTTCTTTTATTGACCTTGCACAAAAACAAAATTTAATTGTAACTGGCGGTTCTGATTTCCATGGTTCACTGAATCAAGGAGTCAATATCGGTACAGGCCGGGGTGAACTTGTTGTATATGATGAACTTTTTACTAATCTGATAAACACAATTGAAACGCTGCACAGTAAAACCAATACCCTTGAAATACTTGAAAAAAATATTGATTATAAATTTATGAATCAGTCATTGCTTTTAAATGCCCTTCAACATCGATCCTATGTAAATGAAAGCAGTGATAAGGAATTAAA
>JAGLLQ010000429.1 GCA_023140455.1 Desulfobacteraceae bacterium
TTGGCAAGAATCTTTTTTTCAATATTCCGCCATTCATTAAAGGTGTATGCATAAAGGGCATTGTCCAGAAATGAAACCATAACCCCTGCTTGACCATCAGTTTTTATCACATCTTTGAACCTTGACGGAATGATAATTCTGCCTTTTGTGTCTATGGTATGATATGAACTTGATCTAAACAATCTTGCAACTCCCCATGCCATTTTTAACCACTTTACTCCACTTTTCTTAATATAATTGCTAAAATCACAGCTATTGTCAAGGAAAAAATACTTTTTTTTTAAAAAAAAATTAAAAAAATGCCGGAATTACACAGGTTTTGCGTAAAAAATATAAAAAATATAAAAAAGTGGATGGTTGTGGAGGAATATTTTTTGTTGTCATCTTTAAATAAATTTGTTATCCAATATCAAAATAACACCTGAACTCCCAATAAGGAAAATTATGAATTTATTCCATTTAATCAAAGATTTTAGAATCAGGTACAAGCTGTTATTTATTTATTCTGCAACATTTATTGTAATCATCAGCTTAGGCTCCCTGATTATTTATTCAACAGTTAAAAAAATTGTTGTTGCCAATGTTGAAAGTGAATTAAAGAATTCTACTATTGCTATTAAAAATATGGTGCGTACATCAGTATCAGTATCCATTAAAAATCATTTGCGCGCTGCTGCTGAAAAAAATCATGACATTATTAAATATCTCTATGAATCCTATCAAAAAGGCGAACTCACAGAAGAAGAAGCCAAGGAACGTGCAGCAGATATTATTTTGTGCCAGAAGATTGGAACTACCGGGTATATTTGCATTATCAGTACCAAAGGTAAGGTCTTGAAGCATCCTAAACTGCCTGAAGGCCAGGATGTTTCCATGCATGGGTTTATTCAGGAAATGATATCTAAAAAAAATGGCTATATCGAGTATTACTGGAAAAATCCGGAAGAAAAAAGAACCAGACCAAAAGCATTATATGTCAAGCTTTTTGAGCCTTGGAACTGGTTCATTACTGTCTCTTCCTATCGTAAAGAATTCCAGAAACTGGTTAATATTAATGATTTTAAAGAAAGTGTCTTGAACCTTAAATTTGGTAAAACCGGATATGCCTATGTCATGGATACCACAGGAAATATCATAATCCATCCTGAACTTGAAGGCCTGAATGTTTATACGACACAAGGTATTCCCAAACATTTTTTTGAAGACATGCTGGAAAAGAAGAATGGTAAGTCGGTTTATTACTGGAAAAATTCAAATCACCAACTTTTTAGGAAAAAGTTGGTGATGTTTAATCATATCCCCGAATATAACTGGATCGTTGCATCTTCCAGCTATCTGGATGAATTTTATTCTCCCATGAAAACCATCCGTAATTTTATTGTTTTTATTGCTTTTGCATCACTTCTAATTTTTGTTCCTATTACTTTTTTCTTAAGCTCTACTATTACCAGACCTTTGCATGACCTTATGAATCGATTTAATCAGGATATTATTCATGGATTCTCAAATCGTCTGGTTAAGATGGGGTCCCGGGATGAAGTAGGACAGCTTACATTTTATTATAATTCTTTTATGGATAAACTTGAGAAGTATAACATAGACCTTCAAGACCAGATTCGTGAAAAACAAGAGGCGCAAGAGGCTTTGAAAATCAGTGAGGAAAAATACCGATCTGTTATGGAGGCAACGCCTGATCCTATCGTGGTATATGATATGGATGGAAAGGTTACTTATCTGAATCCGGCATTTACCACAGTTTTTGGATGGACTCTTACCGAATGTATAGGACAGAATATGGATCGTTTTGTTCCCAAAGAACATTGGAATGAAACCAATAAGGGAATTTGTATGATTGCAAAAGGAGAGATACTCTCCAATACAGAAACTAAACGGTTAACGAAATTCGGAGAATTGATTGATATCAGCGTGCGGGGATCTGTCTATAAAAATAAGAAAGGGGAGTCCATAGGTAGTATTATCACTCATCGAGATGTCTCTTTAGTTAAGCGCCTTGAAAAAATAATTATGGAAACAGGAGAAAAGGAACGTCAGAAAATAGGGAATGACCTTCATGATGATCTGTGCCCACATCTCATCGGCATTGAAGGACTTTCGCGTGTTCTTTTTCGGAAAATTGACGGCAAGGGTGCTGAGGCTGCAATATTATGCCGGAAAGTTACCGACTTGATCAAGGAAGCTGTTTTAAAAACCCGCCAACTTGCCAGAGGTCTGTGCCCGGTCTATTTTAATCACGGTTTGGAAGCATCCTTACACGAACTGGTCTCAAATATCTATAATCTTTATCAGGTTGAATGCACTTTTAAGACCAGGGGAGATATTACAATAGAAGATAACCTTGTAATCACACATATTTACCATATTACCCAGGAAGCAGTTCATAATGCTATCAAGCATGGCAAGGCATCTATTATTGATATTCTTGTTGTATCAGGTTTCAAAAAGCTTCAAATTACTATTATTGATAATGGTATTGGAATCAAGAATGCAGCAGGGACTGATGGGATGGGGCTCAGGATAATGCAGTACAGAGCCAAAATGATTAATGGCTCATTTGCTATTGATGATTATAAAGATGTGGGCACTATTGTCAGAATCAATCTGCCATTATTTATTGCACAAGATAAATTTAAGTGATAGACAGATTAATTGTTAATAAATATCAGGAACCATGAAATATGCCAGACAAAAAAAAAATTATTCTTGTTGAAGACCATCCCATCTTCAGGCTGGGACTTGCAGAAATCATAAATCAGGAAGAAGATTTAACAGTCTGTGGCTGGGCAAAAAATCTAACCCAGGGTCTTAAAGCAATTGAAACTCATGCGCCTGATCTTGTCATTGCCGATATTACCCTTGAAGACAGCGATGGAATTGATTTTGTCAAGCAGGCAAAACAAAAATATAAAGACCTTCCTGTTCTGGTTTTATCCATGCATGATGAACATCTTTATGCCCAGCGTGCACTTCATGCCGGTGCCCGCGGCTATATCATGAAACAGGAAGCCATGGAATCTGTTATATCTGCTATCCATCATGTTTTAGAAGGAAAGATTTTTCTCAATGATTGCATAAAAGATCAGATTATATCCAACATATCAAATCAATCAGTTGAAGATGCAAACTCCCCTGATAAGCTTCTGACAGATCGTGAACTTGAAGTATTTAAACTGATTGGGCTTGGATTAAGTTCCCGGGAAATTGCTGAAAAATTATTCTTAAGCATTAAAACCATTGGTACTTACCGGGAAAGAATTAAGGATAAGCTCAATTTAAAACATGCCAACGAGTTACTCAGATGTGCAGTCCATTTTGATAAAACAGAACAGATCATTCCATAAATCAGACAATACTTGTACTATTATTAATTTGTAGGCAAATTACCTACAAGACTGTCAGGAAATCCCCTGCCTTATTTTCCTCTTTTTACCGATTGTTAAATTATTTTACCTTTATTACTTCTTAAAAGGCAGTTATTTAATCGCAATTGTTCAAAAATATAAAAGGAGGTGACCAATCAAATTAACTCCATAATCACTCACTAAAGCTTTATAAATCTATTTAATAAAGAGGTCAAATAATATGACAGCACAGCATAATATGACAGATTATGACAAGGAATATAAAGAATTTAAATGGGATACTCCCGAGTATTACAATTTTGCAGGCCAGGTCATTGACAAATGGGCTGAAGACAAAGAAAAACTCGCCATGCTCTGGGTGGATGACGATGGAAACGAGGAAAGACTTACTTTCCATGATTTAAGCATTGCATCAAAAAAACTTGCAAATGTATTGGTAAGCCAGGGTGTCAAACAGGGTGATGTGGTCATTCTTGTTCTTCCCAGAAACATCGAATGGTGGGTTACAGTTACCGCATGTATTCGAATGGGTGCAATGGTAGCTCCCGGTACAACTCAGCTTACCTCTAAAGATCTTGATTTTCGAGCCAAGAAATCAGAAGCAGTCTGTATTATAACAGATGCTCAGATCGCTGCTGTATTTGATGAAGTGGCAGAACAGTGTCCGGATGTAAAATCCAAAATAATTATTCAGGCTCAAAAAGACGGATGGGTTAATTATGATGAAGCCATGGCAGATGCATCTGATCAGTTTGAAACAGCCAACACAAAACCCGATGACAATTGCCTTGTTTATTTTACTTCCGGTACCACTGGCTTTCCAAAAATGGCGCTTCATGCACATTCCTATGGTATTGGTCATCAAGTAACAGGTAAATACTGGTTGGATTTAAAACCAGATGATATGCACTGGAACGTTAGTGATACTGGTTGGGCAAAAGCTGCATGGTCCAGTTATTTTGGTCCATGGAATCAGGGTGCTGCACTGTTTACCCATCATACAGACCGCTTTGACCCTGCAACGACTTTAGGTATGCTTGCTAAATATCCTATTACTACCATGTGTGGAGCACCAACTATATATAGAATGCTGGTACTTGAAGACCTTTCAAAATATAAATTCCCCACTCTCAGACATTGTGTGGGCGCGGGCGAACCTTTAAACCCTGAAATAATTGATGTCTGGCAAAAGGCGACCAACTGTATCATTCGCGATGGATATGGTCAGACCGAAACTGTGCTTCTGGCAGGAAGTTTTCCATGTATTGAGCCGCGATTCGGCTCAATGGGTAAAGCAACTCCAGGCATTGACCTCCAGGTTATTGATGAAAAAGGCAATATCCTTCCAGCAAATGAAGAAGGTGATATTGCTATCAGAGTAAAACCTGAAAGACCACTTGGACTTTTCAAAGAATACTGGAAAGAACCTGACAGAACAGCTTCTGCGTTTTTAGGTGACTGGTATTTAACAGGTGACAAAGCTTATGTGGATGAAGATGGTTATTTCTGGTTTGTAGGTCGTTCCGATGATGTTATCCTGACATCAGGTTATCGCATAGGTCCTTTTGAAGTGGAAAGTGCCTTAATAGAGCATCCTGCTGTGGCAGAGTCAGCTGTGGTTTCAAGTCCTGATGACACCCGCGGCGAAGTGGTAAAAGCATTTGTTATCCTGACTGCTGAATATTCAGCAAGTGACGAATTAGTCAAAGAATTACAGGATTATGTTAAAAAGGTAACTGCTCCATATAAATACCCTCGAAAAATTGAATTTGTAACTGAGCTGCCAAAAACCATTAGTGGAAAAATTAGAAGAATTGAACTTAGAGATTCTGAATGGGGCAGGTAATACCATTACATGGCAATGGGGTTACAAATGTTTGTATAAAAGGATTAACCCCATTGTTAAGGTCACTAATTATTTTAAGGAGATAAGTATAATATGAAAGAAAAATTATATAAAAAAGAGATCACACTGACTATTGTATTCTCAGTTCTTTTACTTTTGGCAGGTCACTCAGCATCTATTTTCGTTCTTTTCCCGGGATTGCAGACAGGCACAATGTGGGGATTTCCAATCCAATATATTGTTCCTATTTTTTTGGGATGGTTTGGCATCGCTGCTATTTGCCTGGTCATGACTATTCTCTGCAATAAATTTGATGATGAAATGGAAGAGTTTGTTGCAAGCCTACCAGACTCAACACCGGATTCAACTGAAAATAATGATGAATAAACAGGAGAAATAATATGCCGTCAGAATATGCTTTAAGTAACGTATGGATTGGGCTTGCTGTTGTCTTTATCCTTTTTGTCATCTTTTATTATGTTGGGTGGATGGCCAGTAAAAAAACAGTCAGTGATGAAGATTTTTATGCTGCAGGCTTTTCCATCGGTCCTGTAACCAATGGACTTGGTATGGCAGCGACATGGGCTAGTTTGGCCACTTTCCTTGGTGTTATTGCCTTAATTTTAAAATTGCAGGTACCTTTTGTATATTTGTGGATACAATGGGCCATATCCATTCCTTTATTGACCCTTTTATATGGTACAAGTCTTAGACGAATGAAGGCGTTTACACCGGCCACATTTATTAAGCAGAGATATGGGAGCCCTTCAACCATAGTTATTATTTGCTGGATGATTCTGATTATGGTCATGTATGCTCTGGGTCAGATGATTGGTCTTGGTCGTGCGTTTGAGCTTCTTTTCGGAGTACCGTACAATATAGCTTTGATCGTAGCCGGGCTTGCAACAGTTGGATTTATTACCATTGGCGGTATGTATGGTGCTTCTTACAACGCAGCCTTTCAGATGGTTGTTATGACCATTGCAATGATAGTTCCAATGGGAGCTATTATGAAAGCCATGGGATCTTCCGGGTGGTGGTTTCCACCTTTGGCTTACGGTGATATGGTACCTGACATGATCAAGGCAATTCCGACTTTTTTTGACATGAAATATGATTTCAGGTGGTATTTTGCCCTTATCCCGGCTTTTACACTTGGTCCTGTTGCATTGCCACATCTTGCCATGAAGGTTTTTACTTCATCCAGTGTTAAAAGTGCTCGTTGGGCAGTTGTATGGTTTGCACTTTTCCTTGGGCTTTTATTTTCAGGAACATATGCAGTAGGATTTGCCGGCAATTTTTTTACAGCAACTACTGGAAGAATAATTGAAAAAGCAGATCAGACTATTTTGATTTTAAATGTATTTTATAACCCAACACTTGTAGCTGCATTTGTCATGGGTGGTGCTTTGGCAGCAGGTCTTTCCACAATCGGCGGAAACCTGATGGCAATAGCAGGGCTTGTGGGTAGTGATCTTTTAGGTGTGATTGCTCCAAAAATGGAATCTCAGAAAAAAATGAAATGGGGATATCTGGCTCTTGCACTTGGTGGTATCTCGGCCATTCTTATGGCATTCCAACCTCCAAAATTTTTAGTAACAAGTGTGCTTTGGGCATTCGGGCTTCTTGCAACTACAGCAACTCCAGCCATTCTTCTGGGTGTCTGGTGGAAAGAGGCAAACAAACTTGCACTCATAATTTCTTCTGTTGCATGTGGATTTTTGTTTATCCTGATCTCTCCCCATGTTATTCCATCAATATGTGTAGGTAATGGCCTTGTTGCAGCACTTGGAATGTCAGGTGGCATGGTGACCATTCCTCTCAGTTTTGCCATGTTTATCATTCTTTCCATAGCTTTTAACAGAATTCCTGCATTAAGCGGATTTTCACCAACCATGGAAGATAAAAAATTGATAGATCGCATCCATGGATGGGGTACAGACTATGATGAAAAAAGATATAACGGTATTATCTGGCCATTGATTATTGCGGCTGGATGTGTTGCTGTCTTTTTCTGGGGACTTGTGCCCTGGACTTGATTTTTAATAAAAAGTTTTGTATTTAAAAGAGTGTTGGCAGTGTCTTTCAAAATAATGAGGCACTGCCTCTTTTATATTAATACTACTTATAAAAAAGGTTTTTATGAATTATTTCAGTATCATGATCCAGGTGCTTGGATTAAAAACCAGTCATATCAAGCAGGGAGCATCTTTAAAACAACTGCAATACCATTGTATGATTAATGTACTGATTACAGGGCTTATTTACGGTATGAGTGCATTATATTTTTCTGGAATTATTTTGGCACAAAAAGGTCTGACTGATGGAGATTTGAATTCAGCGAAAATAGTTCTGGCAGGTATCTCTGTTGCCTTTTTAATGCATGCCAGTGCTTCATTATTTGTCTGGGTTTTTTTCAGGGCTATTGGTGCAGCTTTAAACTTTATAGATCTTTACATGAATATTGGGAAAGCAAGCATTTCTTTCTGGCTTCTTGCTCCTTGTATTGCTGCCATGCAAGCCGGTTTTGATCATTATATTCTTTTTGTCGCAATCTTTGTTTTTTTTCTTTACGCCCTGATTGTAAATCTCAGGCTGATCCAGGCTGTTTCAAACCTTTCAAATTTAAAAATGGTTATTGCTTCAGCTGTTACACTCATTTATATCAGTTGTTTTCTATATCTTTGGTTATAGATATTTGATCTGCATTTCCATCTTTTTTAAATGACTTCCCCCATTTTTTATTATTTGCTATAGATAATGATGAGATACTCTTTTTTTATGGCAGTCAAATAATATTATTGCCAGAAAAAATAGCAAAAGGAGGCGTAGAGTGAAGACTATAGGATTACTTGGTGGGATGAGCTGGGAGTCAACAGCCGGTTATTATCAACAGATTAATATTGAAGTCAATAAGAGGCTCGGGGGACTGCATTCAGCTAAAATTTTGATGTATAGTGTTGATTTTGATGAGATAGAGAAGCTGCAACACTTAGATGACTGGGAAGCACTTACTGCTCTCCTTTCTGATGCAGCATTAAAAATACAGAATGCCGGGGCAGATTTTTTGCTTATCTGTACTAATACCATGCATAAAATCGCACCTGAAATAGAATCTGAATTATCAATCCCAATTATTCATATAGCAGATGCATCAGCAGAACAATTAGTCAAAGATGGAATAAAAAAAGTTGGTCTTCTTGGAACAAAATTTACAATGGATCAGGAGTTTTATAAAGGAAGATTGTTTGAAAAGTATGGGATCAATGTAATAGTCCCTTCTGAAACAGAACAGAACAGGGTGCATGAAGTTATCTATACCGAATTGTGCAAAGGTATGATAGAGTCAAATTCAAGAAATGATTATTTGGAAATTATTCAGTCTTTATCCGAGAGAGGTGCCAAAGCGGCGGTCCTGGGATGCACTGAAATTCCTTTGCTTGTGAAGCAGCAACATACTGATGTTCCGATTTATGACACCATGGCAATCCATTCAAGAAAGGCTGTGGATTTAGCACTTAATAGTTAGATATTTGGAAAATAAAATGGTTAATAATATAACAAGTCTTGTTGACAAAAGCTATTTTGACAAGTTATCTAAACGTGATCCTGATGAGATATGCCAAAGGACACCGTGTAAGTATAATGATGTAAACAAGTCATATACCTTATCAGCATGGGGAAATGAATATGCAATATATCCCCATGAATCCAGGATTGATTTTTTAGGGAAGAAGAATTCAAGCCCCCATGAATTGTTCTATCTTGTTGTTATATTTTATTTGCTTAATATTAAAGAAATCAGAATAAGAAATGAGTGGATTTCAGAGAAAGATATCCCGGGAGGCCCGACATTTTTCCGAGGCCCCCATGAGATCCCAACTAATTTGATTTCAAGGCTTTATAAGAATAATATTCAAGAATTCAGAACAAGGTGTATACAAATGGGCGGCAGCGAACTTGATCTGGCAGATGCATCATACAGTTTTAACATTGTGCCGCAAATCCCGGTTGCTGTTTTATATTGGGAAGGGGATGACGATTTCCCCCCTGAAGCAAAGCTGCTGTATGACAGAAGCATTATTGACCTGTTATCACCTGATATTATATTCTCACTGGCTGTTGAAGTGTGTGTAAGAATAGGAAAATCATTATAATTATGACAAAAAAACAGGTTTTAGTTGTTGGAGGATATGGTTCCATTGGCAGCACAATATCTTTGCTTTTATCAGAGAATAATGCATTATTTCCAATTGTTGCCGGGAGAAATGAAGAAAAAGCAAAGGCGTTAGCAACAAAACTGGATTGTGACTTTAGAACTATTGATATCAATGACAAATTGTCGATTAAAAAAGCATTGGTAAATATAGACATTGTAATTTGTTGCTATATTGATCCTGACAATTTAAATACATTCCTGCCTGAAAAAGTAATAGAACTTGGTCTTAATTATATTGATCTTTCGGGAAGAAATGAATACAACGAGAAAATTATTGCTCTTAATCGTAAGGCTTTTGAAAATAATGCTATTCTGATTACAGCACTTGGACTCTATCCGGGTATCGTTGGATTGTTACTTGCTGACAATAAAAATTATTTTGAAAAGATTGGTTCTACTGAAATTTATTTTGCTATGGGTGGAAATTGGGATGGGATTTCTGCACTTTCTCTTCATGATATCGGATACATGATGGATATACCTCCCAGGCAATACAATGGGAAAAAATGGGTTGAAACTAACGGCAAAGGGAAAAACGAATATATAGGAGAACCTTTTAACAAAAATATTTTTTTC
The DNA here is from genome assembly GCA_023140455.1 of Desulfobacteraceae bacterium. The sequence continues at coordinate 10,022 of JAGLLQ010000429.1, forward strand.
TATCCATGTATGATTACCAGTGATTTGTTAAGAATTCCTGAAACTATAAATAGTAATAAAATTGCAATGTGGTCTGGCTCAGAAAGCTTTCTTCAAGGGATGGTTTTATATTTTGGTATAAAAAGAGGTTATGCAAAAATAGTAGAAAAAGCAGGGAAATTTTTAAAAGTATTAAGATTTATAGGAAGGAATAAAAACAAACATTGTTTAATGAAAATTATAACAAAAGGATCATGTGACAATATAAAACATGAGAGAATTATTGAATTTAATGCCAAAGAAGAATTACTGACAGCAATTGCTTCTGTGATTGTATGTGAACAGATAGCTACAGGTGATATGAAAAAATCAGGAGCGTATACTGCCCCGCAAATTGTGAACACACAAACATTCTTTGATTCATTTAAAACAAAGAATGTTAATTATAAAGAGAGTATAAAAAAATTTAAAATCCTGCCAAAATTAAACAATTAAAATGAATGTTATCATTTTTATTTAGCCTTAATTTCACAATTATTTATTTTTAAAAGACTTGCAATGGTTATTTGATCCAATCGGTCAAACATTGCCCTGCTCGCCTCAACCCAGACCCATCTTGAGAGACAGTCGCCCGCCCGGGTGCAGACTCCGCATAGCTGCTCATCTTCTTCAGCACAATCAGTGATGGCTGTGGAATTTTCAAGGGTTCTGACAATATC
>JAGLLQ010000043.1 GCA_023140455.1 Desulfobacteraceae bacterium
TTCTGGATTTCTCAAAAATTGAAGCAGGTAAACTTGAGATTGAAATTTTAGATTTTAATTTGGAAAGCATGTTTGATGATTTAGCGTCCATACTAGCCATACGGGCACATGATAAAGAGTTGGAGTTTGTCTGTGCAATAGATACTAAAGTACCGATATTATTAAAAAGTGATCCGGGGCGCTTAAAACAGATATTAATTAATCTTGCGGGTAATGCAATAAAATTTACATCAAAAGGAGAGGTTTTAATACAAGTCTCTATTGAATCTGAAACAGAGAAAGATGCATTGTTAAGATTTTCTGTAAAAGATACAGGCATTGGTATTCCGGAAGAAAAACTTGGAGTCTTATTTTCAAGCTTTACCCAGGTGGATGCCTCAATTACGCGAAAATATGGAGGTACAGGATTAGGCCTTGCTATTTCAAAGCAGCTTGTTGAACTCATGGGTGGTGAAATAGGGGTAAACAGTAAAGAGAATTTTGGAACAGAGTTTTGGTTCTGTCTTAGTTTCCTCAAATCCGGTCTTAGTCAGACTGAGCAGAGAAATGAAAAAATCCCGACAAATGATATCAGTGGCACAAGTATTTTAATAGTAGATGATAATAAAACCTTTAGAACGATTCTTGTGTCGCTGCTTAAACATTGGGGAGTGCGGGTGGTTGCTGTTGGAAACGGAGAGTCAGCATTAAAAGAACTTAACAGGGCTCAAGCAGATTCTGAACCTTATCAGCTATCGATTATTGATATGCACATGCCTGTTATGAACGGTGTTGAGTTGGCTGAACAAATTAAATCAGATAAAAGATTAAAGAATGTAGAGCTTATCGTAATGACTACGCTTGGGAGAAAAGGTGATGCAAAGAAAATGGAAAATGCAGGTTTTGCCGCATATTTAACAAAGCCGATTCGGAAAAATGATTTGCTTAATACTTTAAAAGTTGTTTTGTTTAAACAATATAATATTGATGAGACCTCTGACATGAGTTTCGGGAAAAAGAAAATTGTTACTCGTCATTCGGTCCGTGATATGGAACAAAATGATGTTAAAATTCTAGTTGCTGATGATAATATGGTAAACCAGCTTGTTGCAAAGAAAATGCTTAATAAGCTGGGTTTTAGTGTTGATGTGGTTGAGAATGGCATTGAAGCGATTGAAGCAATTAAAAATATCAAATATGGCTTGGTTTTAATGGATATTCAGATGCCTAAAATGGATGGGATTACAGCAACTTTAAAAATCAGGAAGCAGGAAAGGAACAATCCTTCCAGCCCAGAGCTTCCAATAATAGCCATGACTGCAAATGTTCTGGGTAAAGACAAAGAAGAGTGCGTGAAAGCTGGTATGAATGACTATCTTCCAAAACCCATCACCCCGGATACACTGGGTGCAGTAGTAAATAAATGGACGTAACCTAAAAATTCCCTTATATTTCAATAACATATATATAAAATAGATCCTTAATAATTCTAATATTAGATATTGTGTTATCTTCCATGATAGTATATAAAATTAAAAATTGTTTATGTATTGTTTCATTATTTTCATTATTGTATCAGGGAGGAGTTTACTTGAAAAAGACAAAAAGTAATAAAATAATCTATTTGGCTGTTGTATTAGCCATTGTATTAAGTTTGTTTAGTCAATGTTGTTTCGGTGCAAAAACTGAGAAGATTGCAATAATACCATTTAATATGAATGCAAGTCAGGACCTTTCTTTTTTGCAGAAAGGAATATTTGATATGCTCAGTTCACGACTTTCAGATGGTGATAAAGTTGCAGTCCTTACCAGAGATGAGATTGATAAAGTATTAGAACAGGCTGAAAAATCAGTATCTGCGAAAGGTGAACTTGATGGTACAAAAGCCAGAATAATTGGTGCTAATCTTGGCGTAGAATATGTACTTTTCGGGAGCCTTACTGTTATTGGAGAAAGTGTAAGCCTTGATGCACAAATGATTGATGTGGCAGGAGATAAGCCTGATGTGACTTTTTCTGATCAGGCAGAAAAACTTGGTGGGGTTATCCCTTTAGTGAATCATTTTGCAAGGGATGTTAATGAGAAAATTTTTAACAGGGATGTTGGTAGGGAACGGGAACAAAGACAACAGCAATATTCCGGGCAATACCCCTCAGCAAATCAAGACGGATATTATGATAGGAATTCACAGATGCCGGGTCAGGCAGCACAGGGTTATTATGCAAGCCCCTTTGGCAGATTCCGTAATTTAGTGGCTATTAAGGGTGAAATAAATGGTATTGCTGTAGGTGATGTGAATGGTGATAAGAAAAGCGAAGTTGTTATAATTTATAACCATATCATAGAAATCTTAGAATATGATATGCAAGGGAAATTGAGAACTATTGAGCAAATAGAAGATTCTATTGGAATGGATCTGATTGGTGTTGATGTTGCAGATATTAATAAGAATGGCTATGCTGAAATTTTTGTTACGAGAAGTCAATCTAAAGGTCAAAAAATAGCATCTTTCGTTATTGAATTTGATGGTAGTAAATATAATACAAGTAAAAAGAGATTCCCCTGGTATTTTAAAGTAGTGAATAATGCCGAAGGAAAAGGCAAACTTTATGCTCAGAAACATAATAGTGAGAATGGACCTTACGGATCAAAACAAGTTTTTAGAGTTGACTGGACTGATCAGACATATGTCAGAGGAGAACGGCTAAGAGTACCTAAGGGATTTTTTATTTTGGGCATGGTTGTAGCAAATAATCTATCAACTCCTGGGGATGCCAATCATATTTTTACTGATGAAAATGGGCGGCTTACAATTTTTAATGAAGCAGGTGCAGTTCAATTTTCTAGTGAAAAATATTATGGAGGGTCAACCCTTCGTTATGAATTCGCCGGAGAGAATAAGAGTCGCGGGCTTAAAACAGCCTATTTCCAGCCAGGAGGCAATATCTTAATTGATATAGATGATGATGGTATAGAAGAGCTTGTTGCAATAAAAAATTATGAATCAGCTGATTATTTTTTTATGAATACTAGAACTTTTAATTCAGGAGATATTGAAATAATGGAGTGGAATGAATTAGGGGTTGCACCCAAATTGGTTCCGAAAAAAATGCCTGGACAAATCACCTCTATTCAAATAGGTGATTATGATAACGACTCTAAAATGGAAATGCTTGTTGGGTTTGTTAAAAAAAAGGCAGGGACGTTTTCCAGCAAGTCAAATAGCTTATTAATAGCTTATGAATTGTTAAAGGTAAAAAGACCAGCTTCAGAATAAGAATTATAGTTTTTATTAAGTAGAAAAGTAAATCCCGGTTGTGTTTTTAATATGCAATCGGGATGTTTGTTTCCAACACCTCTAATAAATCAGTGTCTACACATTCTCAGTTATCTATCCTGTTTAAAGTATCAGGATAGACTCGTCCATTGATAAGCTATATATGTATATTATCTGATTATAGCATTTCCCCAAAATAGGTTCCTAAAAAAAGCTATGCTTTTGAATAAACGTATGTATAGGGTGGGACTATTGAAGAATTAAAAGGAGTGCAGGCTGTCCAATCTTTAGGGCGTTTTTTTTTGAGTTCAATTGTATATTTCCATTTTGTTTATATTCTCTTAAGCATTTGTAGATTGTGGATCTTCCGAACAACTCATTGACAGACTGGATCAAACGATTCTTGATGTAATTGACAACCCTAAAAAAAATCAAAAGACAACTTCAATAGGAACGTTATAAAGATAGGGTTAGGGGGAGAGCCTGTCTTAGTATGAAGGCCGGAGAAGTAGTATTTATAGATAAAAAAATGGGGCAAGTTTGAATAAATAAACAAGCCCCATTTTATTATTAACTTAAAAAATATTTATTAAATAAAAAATATTCTTAGAAGTTTATACCTAAACGTGCAACAACAGCTGTTTTTTCTTCTGTATAGATTGCAGCGTCGTCATTAAAGTCAGCATCTGCATACCATGCACCAAGAGAAACAGTTACATTTGGCTGCCATGCGTAATCAACACTGGCATTAAGAACCATAACGTCGTCTAAATCAGCAGCAGCACCATTAACGCCGTCTTCTTCAGCTGTCAACCATGCAAATCTTGCGTGAATAGTTACAACTGGGGCAACTTTTGCTGAAACTCTAACAGCTGCTCCAAGAACACCTGAATTAGCAGCTGGCTCGAATGTACCACCAGTAAACATATGTCCAAATCCAAAAACTTCATCATAGGCTAAAGCACCACCGAAATCCATTGGTGAAGCAAAACCACCGTCTCCTGCATTAACAGAAGTAACCTGTGCTTCATCAGCATCATCAGTACCTTTAGCATAAACAGCAGTAAAACCAATAGCTACAGTTTCAGTAATAGGCATTCCAAGGTCAAACAAGAATTGAGTACCTTTGTAATCAATTTTAGCTGCGCCTGATCCACCATTGTCGCCATCAAAAACATTCAGTTCTGCACCAATTGCCATGTTACCAATTGGAATTTTTACAAAAGCACCAAATCCAGTAACAACGTCACGATCTGCAAAAAGAGTGTCATTATTATCTTGTTGAGCAATCATACCACCAACTTGAAATGCATCAGTTTTGTAGACTACGTTAATAGCATAAAGATCTGTATCATTAGTGTCACCTAAAGTAGGATGAGTACTAGTATCAGTAGTAGAACCATTTTCAGTTACTTTAAAATAATCAAGACCTAATGTAATATCACCGAAAAAAAGATCAAGTGCAGCACCAGTTTCAGTTGGATTCCACATCATGGAGTGACCAAAGGCACGTGTCTGAAGACCTAGTCTTAACCAATAAGCATCATGTGCAATTGTAGCATATGCATAGTCAACTGATGTTAGATTAGCGCCATTACCCCAACCTTCTTCTGACCAATCAGTTCTTAGGTAAAAAGATACATTGTCATTTGCTTTCCATGTGATTGGAATTCTGATACGTTGTTGGAAATAATCAATATCATCTGGTCCTTCACTAGTATCAACATCAAATCCACCCCAGCCTGGATCATATTTTGTCCAGGTTACACGATAACTTCCGCCTATTTCTACTTCGCCAGCATATACAGCAAGAGCTGGTACCATAAAGATCAATGCTAAAGCAATAATCATTAATTTTTTCATCTTTATTACCCCTTAAAATTTTAATTTTCTTTATTGTACTCCTTTTAAATACAATAAAAAA
>JAGLLQ010000430.1 GCA_023140455.1 Desulfobacteraceae bacterium
CGATCCTTCTTTAACTTGAATTGCCGGTTAAAATCTTTATACCGTCCAACACTGCCGATAATTTTATCAAGAGGTACTGCCTTGACCCCTAAGTTCCTCTCATCATAGGCTTCTTCTCTGTTCTGGTCATCAGTAAAACTTTTTATACTGCTGGAATCAGAGTTGTCGTCTCGATGGAATAATTGTTTTAAGTAGTTTATCATTTTTTATAATCAAACACGTTGTATTTAAATGTATTTATAACATTAGTTTTATTAATTAAAGTTGTTCGTTCTTTTTCGTTGTTAAAATAAGTATGAATATGGCCATGTAAAAAATAGTTGGGAGAATATCTGTTAATAAGCCCCCTGAAACATTGAAACCCCCTGTGGCAGGAATCGTTTCTATCATGTATGTGCCTGGGCGGTGCATGGGAAATAATAATATCAATACCTTTGTGCCACCAGATTTTAAATTTTGTTTTCAAAACAATCCTTGCCATCTGTTTTTCAGTGTACTGGAGCTTCTCTCCATTGTACCAGTGACATCCTTCCAAACCCAATATCCGAATTCCCTTATATACCATGACCTTACCATGCAGGTCAACACAACCCTGGGGCGGCTTCACGTCATACATCGTATCATGATTGCCCCTGATATAAAATAATGGCACATTAAATACGGTCACCAGATAGGTCAGATATTCAGGCGGCAGATCACCGCATGACAAGATAAGATCAATGCCTGGGAAATTTTTATAGGGAGCGGGCTCATAAAGTATGGGCTCAACATGATCGGAAACAGATAAAATTCTCATCCCGGCGTTTTGTCCTCCTGCAATATTTTAACCATTATGACAATCATTTTAGATAATTTATTGTATATATCAGATTTCTCATCTCCTAAGTCAAGGCACTAATTTTCCTGTTTTCCATAACTTTTTGTTATATTCATACTTAAAGACTTGCATAATCAAAGATTTGAGAAATGTTTTTTGCTGATCTATCTTGCCACTTTGTTCGCGTTCAGGCACGAATATGTTTTCTTTTGGGGTCAACTATGGGCATTAAAACTACCTTTACTTTAACAAAATTTCAGGTTCGGTCTAAGGATTATTCTACAGGATAATTTAATTAGATAAGCAGATAGAAATTTTACTGTAAAAGTGTCAAAAAAATTTACAGTAAAAAAATAGAATATTTTGAATATGATTCTAAAATATATTCTAAATACAATTTGTTTTTTTTGAGTGATTCATAAAAAAAGTCTGTCCCTTCAATGTTTTGCTTTATAAAATAAACCCTAAATTGATTCCTTGCAAAAGTCATTTTTTTAGAATGGTATGCTAAGTGCATTTAATAAAATATTGTTCAAATGTTTTTACAGGTAGCTTCATCAATTTATTTATTAATTTGGGAGGAAAGATTTATGGGTACAAAAAAGATTCAACAAATTATCACAATTGTCTTAGCTTTGTTTTTTATCATGGGAGGACAATGCTTTGCAGCAGGTAAAACATTGAAAGTGGGTGTTCTTGGACCCTTTACCGGTCCTTCAGCTCAGACTGGTAAGGAATTTAAAGCATCAGTAGAAATGGCAATGGATGCTATTGACTACAAAGTTGGTGATTATAAAATTGAAGTAGTTTGGGTAGACTCACAGTCAGATCCTGCAAAAGCTTCAGGTGCATACGCAGAAGCCATTGAAAGTAAAGGTATTCAGGCCGGTGTACTAAACTGGCATTCTTCAGTTGCGATTGCAGTAATGGATGTTGCAGCACAATACAAAGTACCTCATATGTTTGGTTTCGGTGCCAGTGAAGTGGTAAATGAAAAATGGCAGAAAGATCCTGAAAAATACAGCTACTGGGGCGGTAAAGGCTGGCCGGTTCCTGCCAAACTTGAAGGAAATTTTATTGAATGTGTAAATGAGGCTATTAAAGCAGGTATCTGGAAACCAAAGAAGAAAATAGCAGCAATTTACGGTGAAGATACTGACTGGGGCCGCAGCGCAGGTGGTGCTTATAAGAAAGCGCTATTAGCCAGTGGTTGGACGATTTCTTCTGAAGAATATTTCCCCATTACCCAGACTGATTTCTATCCTCTTCTAGCAAAATTTAAAAAAGCAGGGGTACAGCTTCTTGCAGGTACATCAACTGCACCTCCTTCACTTACTGCATTTGTAAAACAATACTCTGAAGTTGGAAATAAAGGTGTTCTTGTCGCCTCTGGTCTGGGATGGATCGGTGACTGGTATAAAATGACAGGTCCTGCCTCAAATTACGTTCTTGACAGTATCCCTCAGCTCACAACCCCTGAGGCACAGCAATGGGCAAAGGATATTAAGGCAAAATTCGGTTTTAATCCCAGCCCTTCTTCAGGTGGACTTTCCTATGATGGTATCAGAATGTTTATTAAAATACTGAACAGAACTTACGAACTTAATGGAAAACTCGACAAAGTCAGCATACACAAAACCATTGTGGATGAAGTTAATACAGGTAAATTGACCTATGGTAAAAAAGATGGCGCTATAATCATGAATGAATATAAATATACTGCCGAGACAATGCCGGATATGGTTGTTGCCAGTGATGCATATTTCTTCCCGATTATTCAGTACAAAAAAGGAAAAGGTTCGATCATTTATCCAGAATCCTGGAAAGTAAAGGACTTTGAGGTAAAATAATTAAATCATGACCAGGAAAACAGAGGGTTGAATTTTGTTCAGCCCTCTGTTTACCCTGTCCCCTATCATAACATTTTAAGGGAACTGCAGAAAAATGATCGTACTGGAAACTCAAAACGTTACAAAGCAGTTTGGCGGATTGACAGCAGTGAATAAGGTCTCTATGACAGTAAATCAGGGCGATGTCGTTGGTCTTATCGGCCCTAACGGGGCTGGAAAAACAACATTTATTAATGCACTCTCAGGGTTAAATCCACCAACATCAGGGACAGTTAAAATGTTTGGTGAAAATACCACGGGTCTGGCACCGGAAAAAATGTGCCGCCGGGGACTTTCACGAACATTCCAGATCCCCAGCCCTTTTCCAAAAATGACTGCACTGGAAAGTGTCATGGTCTCCACGATTTTTGGTAATGACCCCGGCACTGTTATAAATCCTGTTAAACATGCTATAGAAATGCTTGAATTTGTAGAATTTCCAATGGCTGAAGATACTGTATCAGAACAGCTTAATACGGTTCAGTTGAAAAGATTGGACCTTGCAAGGGCTCTTTCAAGCAACCCAAAGCTTCTTTTTATGGATGAGCTGGCGTCAGGTCTTAGCGAAGGAGAGCTAACCGATATCATGAGGATTATTCATAAAATCAGTGAGAAAGGAATTTCTATTCTCATGATAGAACATATCATGCAGTT
>JAGLLQ010000431.1 GCA_023140455.1 Desulfobacteraceae bacterium
CACCACTTCGGCATTTAAATTGTGAAAAAATATATACTACAAATTATTTTAATAGTCAAAGCCTATTTACCAATTTTTATATTTTTTTAGCTCTATTGACAATTTATTCAATAAATGTTCTTTTTAGGTCAGAAAAAGTTGATAATTCAAAATTTATTTTCCCATTATTGAGGAGAAAGTTACATGAAAAAGGTTTTTACTTTAATCTGTATAATCATTACACTATTTTTTTTCTTAGGAATAAATGGTTTTTGCACTGATTCACAAATTCTTGATGCTGTGGAAATCGAACATTTTAAAGTAACAACTGATGCAGATGGAAAATGGAACTATTCTGTTAAAATAACAAATACAGGTAAAAAATTTTGCAATAATGTATTTTACATTAAAATATTAAAAAATGATGAGCTCTGGGAAGAACTTACCTTATCAAAACTGTTGCAAGGCAGCACTGGTGGAGCTTATCAAACCAGCAACTCTTCAACAATGGAAAAATTTTTTAAGAATCGTGTTAAAACAAACAATTTTAAATGCCTCCTTTTGCTTGAAGATACAAACATTGAAGAAGCAAAAAGCAAATCTAAATTTAAAACTGTTCTGATTGAAAATTATAAAGAAAAAATAATAATTGAGTCTTTTAATACTGAAGCAAAAACCTACACAGCTATATTAAAAAACAATTCAAAATATATCCTTGATGTTGGAATTGTTGCCTTAGAGCTCTGTAATGGACAAATGATTTATAAATCAAGCTCTTTTGAAATATTAAGGCCTGATAAAATTGCGACTTTTACCAATCAGAGAGGCACTAAAGCAGAAGGCTGTACAGGTGTTCTCTTAAAACTTATTGATCACAATTCTAAAGTAGGTTCTGACTTACTTTTTTCCAAAACATATCAATACGAAGAGTAAGCTGTATCTCCCCAAAATTCTCTTTTATGTTATAATATCTGCTTAATATTACTTTTTTAGAATATATCTTTTTAGTAATGTTGGTATTTAATTAAATTATTTTCTTGACACACTACTTTCCATGTTTATTTTCTAACCTAAGAAAGAAGCAAATATTAACTTAACAAAGGAGAGTAATCATGACACTAGTACGATATAACCCATTAAATGAAGTATCATTGTTCAGAAATAACTTTGGAAGATTTTTTAATGACTCTTTTTTCAACAGCCCTGTTTTTCCAGACCAACAAAAGGAATGGAAACCAGTTGTAGATATTATTAAAAAAGATGGGAAAGTTATTGTAACAGCTGAACTTCCAGGAGTGAACAAAGAAGACATTTCCATTGATGTTAATGAGGATGTTCTAACACTGAAGGGTGAACGTAAGTATGAAAATGAAAATAAAGAGACTGACTACTATAGAAAAGAACGAATCACAGGCTCATTTTCAAGATCATTTGTACTGCCATCAGGAGTTTCAACAGAAGAAATAGATGCAGAATATAAGGATGGAATACTGAAAATTGAAATCCCTGAAGTGCAAAAAGAAGAAGCAAAACAAATTACAATAAACTAAGACAAACCATTATTTAAGGCTGACCTGTGTGACAAACTTAAATTTCAGACCAAAGTTTCAGAACAGGTCAGCCTCTTTTTCAAACCTGTATATCTTGTTTCAGACTTTACTGTATTTACAGCCATTGCAAGAGCTTTTTTTGTTCCTACCATAATAACAAGTTTTTTCCCCCGTGTTACAGCAGTGTAAATCAGGTTCCTCTGTAAAAGTATATAATGTTGGGTTACAATTGGAATAATAACAACCGGATATTCTGAACCCTGGGATTTATGGATGGAAACAGCATAAGCATGGATAATTTCATCAAGGTCTGCAAAATCATATTCAACTTCCCGTGAATTATAAAGAATAATAACTTTTTGATTTTCATAACTTATCTTGTCAATAGTACCAATATCACCATTAAACACAAGCTTATCGTAGTTATTTTTAATCTGCATAACCTTGTCATTAACTCTATAATTACGGCCTCCTCTTGCAATACCGTTTTTTTCACAATTCAGCACTTTCTGAAGCTCAATATTTAGATTAGCTGAACCTGCAAGCCCTCTATGCATTGGCGTAAGGACCTGAATATCATTTATAGGATCAAATCCAAATTTTTTCTTTATTCTTGTTTCAGCAAGCTCAACAATCGTATTTACAACATCTTCAGGCTCATCTCTTTGAATAAAAAAGAAATCACTTTTATCTTTAGTTTTGATTATTGGAAATTCTCCGTTATTAATTTTATGGGCATTCACAATAATCAAGCTCCTTTTAGCCTGCCTGAAAATAGTATCAAGCTTTACCACATTGAACATACCGGACATAATAATATCATTTAAAACATTACCTGCTCCAACAGATGGAAGCTGATTAACATCACCTACAAA
>JAGLLQ010000432.1 GCA_023140455.1 Desulfobacteraceae bacterium
TTTGTCATGGAATACTTAAGCATTCTATGTATTGTTGTTGCAGTATGCCATGTTGCTTCATTCATTTTTTTTGCAGCTCTCCCTGTTGGTGCTGCGAGTAAAATTCTTATGCCAAGCTTCTTATATATTTTAATAATTGCATTAATAATGGTTGTTTTTCCAGTACCCGGCCCGCCTGTAATGACAAGAAGTTTTTCATCAAGTGCCTTAGCTATTGCCTGTTTCTGCATTTCAGCAAGTTTTATGGTAAGCTGCTGTTGAACCCATTCAAGTGCTTTTGGAGTATCAACCTTCCTTATGCTTGATACTTGAGCTTTAATACTGTGTAATCTTAAGGCGATACCTTTTTCACTGAAAAAAAATTGCGACAAAAATACATTCTGTAAATCATTATCATCCTGCTCAATCACTATTTTTTTATTCTGATTTGCTGTATCAATTGCTTTGACAATTATATCTCTTTTTGTATCAAGCAATTCTTGAGCCTTCTCAATCAAATCTTCATAGGGGTAACAAACATGGCCGTCATTGGAAAGAGAATGGAGTGTGAAAAGAATTCCTGCTTCTATTCTTAATATTGAATCCTTATCAATACCAAGTTTTTCAGCAATTTTATCAGCTGTGATAAATCCAATTCCAAAAATATCATCTGCAAGCTGATATGGGTTTTTTGTAACGACCTCTATTGCATCATCACCATATTGTTTAAAAATCTTGGCTGCATAGGCAGAACTAACTTCATGGGATTGCAAAAAAAGCATGACATTTCTAATTTCTTTTTGTTCTTCCCAGGCTTTTTCAATCATTGAGATTCTTTTTTTGCCAATACCGTCAATCTTTAAGAGTTTAGATATATTATTCTCAATAATGTCAAGGGATTCTTTTCCAAACCTTTTTACAATCCTCTTTGCCATTACAGGGCCGATTCCTTTAATCAGACCTGATCCAAGATATTTTTTAATACCAAATTCAGTTGCAGGCACTTGAGTTTTATATGTATCAATAATGAACTGAGTGCCGAATTTTGAATGATCCAGCCATTTGCCCTGCATTTTCAGGATCTCGCCTGGACACGGGTTTATCAGATTACCTACCACTGTAACAAGGTTGCGCTCACCCCTTACTTTGACACGGCAGACAGTATAATTGTTTTCTTCATTAAAAAATGTGATTCTCTCAATTTGCCCTGTGAGTTCAGTTGTCATCTTGAATGCATTGCCTGCTGAATCTGTTGTGTAAGTTCACCATATTCCAAGGGTTTTTGAATAATTGAGTACAGATCCAAGCTATTAATTTCTTCCTGGGAAATTGAAGATGTGTTGCCTGAACAAATAATTATTTTAACATTTTTATCTTTTTTCCTAATTTCTCTTGCCAGTTCAAGTCCATCCATCTGAGGCATGAAGAAATCTGTAATTATAACATCATATACATTTTCTTTTACTTGTTTAAGAGCTTTTTCAGGTATAAAACAGGTATCAACATCAAAGCCTAAAGTATCAAGCATTTCACCAAAAGAATCAGCTATTATTTCTTCATCATCGACAAAAAGCAGTTTCCCCTGGCCAGCAATTTCGATTTGATCCTTGTCATATTCTTCATCTTGTTCTTCTTTGTCAGTAACAGGGAAATATAATTTAAAAATTGTACCTTTCCCCAATTTGCTTTTAACTAAAATTTCCCCGCCATTGGATTTAACAATCCCGTGAACTATTGCAAGGCCAAGACCGGTACCCTTCCCTTGTTCTTTTGTTGTATAATATGGATCAAATATTT
>JAGLLQ010000433.1 GCA_023140455.1 Desulfobacteraceae bacterium
TTTACTCCTGTTTTAAATGATTATTATGCAAAACAGAAAAATGAACTGGTTTGCAATATGGAATATAAAAAACTTAGCAAACGCATTGATATGATGCTTGCGGGAATAGAAGACAGTTCCATAAGAATTAAAAAAATCATTACAGAATTAAAAGATTTTTCACAACCCAAAGATACTGATATAACAGAAGAAACAGATGTTAATATTATAGTTAAAAAATCGCTGGAGTTAACTAATACCATATTGAAAAAAACCACAAATAATTTGTCCGTAAATCTTGATAAAAGCCTGCCAAAAATATCAGGTAATTCTCAAAAACTACAACAGGTAATGATTAATTTGCTGGTTAATGCATGTCAGGCAATAGAAAACAAAGAACAAGCAATTGAAATTACTACCTCAAGGTCTTCTAAAGCAGATTATATTGAAATAAAAGTAGCAGACAAAGGCCCGGGTGTTTCTTTGGAAAACCTTAAAAAGATGCAAGAACCTTTCTTTACAACCAACAGGGATGATGGTGGGACAGGGCTTGGGCTTTCTATCTCAGAAAAAATTATAAATGATCACAAAGGAATAATGGAGTTTGATTCTATTTTGGGGGAAGGATTAACTGCTGTGATACTCTTACCCTTACCTGATAAAAACAAGTTATTGAAAAAAACAGGGACAAATAATAATGCATAGACAATCAACCATGGGCCGTCCAATATATATTGTAGATGATGAACCTGAAATCCTTTTAGCTGTTGACACTACCCTGCAAATGGCCGGTTTTGATAATATCATCACAATAAGTGATGCAAGGGATGTGATTCCAAAGATAGAAAAGCAGTTACCTTGTCTTATAATCCTTGATTTGAACATGCCCCATATTAACGGCCGCCGTCTGCTGAAAATAATACGTAAAACCTATCCTAAAATACCTGTAATCATATTAACCGGGGATATTGAAGTAGATACTGCAGTAAAATGTATGAAAACAGGTGCAATGGATTATATAGTTAAACCGGTAGAGGAAGAAAAACTTCTTGCAGCTGTCCAGCAGGCACTTGTTTATATGAATTTTGAGAATAAGAATCAGGATTCATCTGAAAACGACATGTTTTCGAAAATTAAAAATCCTGAAGCATTTGAAAATATAATTACCCAGGATGAAAAGATGCATTCCATCTTTCATTATATTGAGGCCATTGCACCATCTTCACAGCCCGTGCTTGTTTTTGGTGAAACAGGTGTGGGCAAAGAGCTAATTGGTCAGTCTATACATACTTTGAGCAAGAGAAAAGGAAAGCTTGTTGTAGTTAATGTGGCAGGATTAGATGACAATGTGTTTTCAGATACACTTTTCGGTCATGTGCCAGGGGCTTTTACCGGAGCACAACAGGTAAGACAGGGGCTGATTGAGCAGGCAAAACAAGGTACTTTATTACTCGATGAAATAGGGAATCTTGCACTGACATCCCAGGTAAAATTGTTACGCCTTCTTCAGGAAAGAGAATATCTTCCCTTAGGCTCGGATAAAACCAGAAAATCTGATGCCAGGATTATTGCCTCTACCAACCTTGACCTCTGGGCTCTTGAGAAAAAAGGAATATTTAGAAAAGATCTGATTTATCGATTAGCAACACATACTGTTACACTTCCGCCTTTACGGGATCGTCTATTAGATCTGCCTCTGCTTTTAGACCTTTTTATCTGTCATGCTGCTGATGAACTTGATAAACCTGTTCCTGAAATACCCAAATCTCTTGTTGAACAAATGGAAACTTATCCGTTCAAGGGCAATATCAGGGAATTAAAATCCATGATATACGATGCGATATCAAGACATAACAAAGGTCCTTTTAAAGCAAGCTTGTTTAAAGGAATAGGTATATCTGAATTTAAAGATAATCAGGATAGCTCCCTTCCAACCCTACAGGAAGCATCCAGAGAGCTTATAGAAAAGGCAATGAAGCAGACAGGAAACAATCAGTCAGCCGCAGCTATTATCCTGGGTATTTCTCAACAGGCTTTGAGCAAGCGACTTCAAAAGTTAAAATCTAAAAAAGTATAAGTAACAACAAAAGTTGTATCCACAACAAAAGTTGTAAAAATGGTTTGTGTTTCATATGGTGGAACATAAACTTATTCAATATTCTATTTCTACAACTTTTATTGTGGGGATATAATTCTTCTTTAAAGCCATTTTTTAAATAAAAATCAATAAAATTAGATAGATAGATGCTTTTAAGTATTTCGGCATGATGATTGCTCTTATATTCAATGAATGGCAATCAATAACTTAAGGAGATTTTAGATGAATCAGACAAAGAACCTTGGTTGGCGCGTAACAATGGCAGGTCTTGGAATTAATCTGGCTTTAGGAATACTCTATACCTGGAGTATTTTTAAAATGACAATTAAAGAATCTATTGTTGCGGGCGATGGTGTTTTCAACTGGAGCCTTGCCTCCTTGAATGATCCATACGCAGTTTGCTGTCTTGTGTTTGCATTTACAATGATTTTTGCAGGAAGAGTACAAGACAAAATAAGCCCTAGAGTTACAGCGGTTATTGGAGGTATTCTTACAGGGCTTGGGCTGATTCTTATTTCCTTTTCTACTTCTTTAATAAGCTGGATAATAGGCTTTGGAATTCTTTTGGGCATGGGACTTGGATTTGGTTATGCTTCTGCTACCCCTCCTGCCATTAAATGGTTCCCATCAGCTAAAACAGGAATGATTGCAGGAATAGTTGTTGCCGGATTTGGTTTGGCATCTGTTTACATAGCTCCTTTGGCCATATTTTTAATAGACAAATTCGGACTTTCACAATCAATGCTTATATTTGGCATTGCTTTTCTTGTTGTAGTTTCCGCACTTGCACAATTTCTGGTAAACCCCCCAAAAGGCTATGTTCCTGAGCAGGAAAATAAAAATGCGAACGCTGCTGCAAAAATTGAAATTAATTTCTCACCCGGTGAAATGCTTCGTACGCCAGCTTTTTATAAATTGTGGGTTATATTTTGTATTGCATCAGGTGCAGGCCTAATGATCATTGGCGGTGTCGCAGGTATGGCAAAACAGGGAATGGGCCAAATGGCATGGGTTGTAGTCGCATTAATGGCAGTTGGTAATGCGTTAGGCCGTGTTGTTGCAGGCATTCTTTCAGATAAAATAGGCCGCGAAAATACTCTCTTTATAATGCTGATGTCCCAGGCAGTAGTAATCTTCTCCCTTCTGTTTATTAATCCATCTCAGGTTGTTCTTCTGGTTCTTGCAGCAACATTGATCGGGTTTAATTACGGAACAAATCTCTCATTATTTCCTTCAGCCACAAAAGATTATTTTGGAATGAAAAATTTTGGAGTTAATTATGGCCTTGTTTTTACCTCATGGGGTGTAGGTGGTTTTATTTTCCCAAGGGTTTCGCAAATGATAACAGCTCACAGCAACAGTCCGAGAATGGCATATATTTTGGCAGCAGGGCTCCTTTTAATCGGCGCGTTTATTGCTTTGATGACAAAATCTTCTGTTACTAAAACAGAACAACCACAGGAATTGATACCAAGCCCTGTTCCGGTGACTACAAATACAGGTTCCTGATTGAACTAATACATTTTAGAATGAAGTATAAAATTTAACCAGTATAGTACAAAGGAGAGCAGATGAGCGAATTTAAATTTCACGCACCGGATCTACATCGAGAAAATGATAAAAAATAAGTATTTTGATTTTTTAACAGTTTGCGTTACTATGATATAAATACAGACCAATTGATACTTTAGTAACAGCCGCAGGTTAAAAGTACAACACATAAAATATGGTGTCTTGATAAAATAACGCATCGGTCTCTGTCAAGATAGTTGTCCCTTTTCTTAAGCCGCCCTACCTACTAATTTTTTATTTTCAGATCTATCAGGGTTAAGCCAAACCTGTGTTTGAATTTCAAATTTTCGGGTTGATCCAGACCACCTTCGGAATGCTGCTTTTTTGCAGCTTTAAATACAGTTTTTCTTTTCGCTAATATAGCAGAGTCTTTGCAATTATGTCGCTGTTGTGGTGTTACAAAGTT
>JAGLLQ010000434.1 GCA_023140455.1 Desulfobacteraceae bacterium
CGGACCAGAAGCATGAGAACACAACTCATGAACAGGCAAATATAATTACACAGGATGATTCAGATACTGAAAAAAAAACTCCAAGAACAAACTCAGGCTCAGACCTGAAAGAACCAGCTCAACAACTGTCCAGGCAGATACCCTTTCTTGAACAACATTCCATTGATAAAATAAAGTTTTATAATGGATCAAGACTTTCAATTTCTAAAGCAAAGAAAGTCTATTTAACTAAAGATTCAGCAGGTATTGCCAAAAGCTTTAAAGAAGAATTTGAAAACCAGGGAATAAATGCAGAACTTATTGAATTCTCCAGTACTAAAATCCCTGAGCTGCGTGATGCAGCAGGTATTGTTGTAATCCCTGAAATATCAGAGATAAATGACTCTACACAGACTGCAGACTTTTTGAAATATTCTTTTAAACTTGTTAAAAAAAATGCCCCGTATCTTACTGAGTCTGCATCACAGAAAAGTGCTTTTTTTGCCACAGTCTCATTTTTGGGCGGAGGCTTTGGATTTGATAATAAAGAGATAATTGATCCTGTACAGGGAGGACTTGCAGGACTTGCAAAAACTGCCGGACTTGAGTGGAAAGACATTCTCTGCAAAGCTTTAGATATGCCATGTTCTGTAAAGGAAGTAATTGAAAATGCTGAAGATGCAATAACACTCATGATGACCCATGGATCAGTGGAAATAGGAATCTCTAATGGTTTATGTAATATCCCAAAACTTAAAACAGAGGGAATCCCAGTTTTTAAAGAATCTGATTTAACAAACAAAGCTATTGCTAAAGATGACCTCTTTGTTATTACAGGAGGAGCAAAAGGAGTTACAGCAGAATGTGCCATTGAAATTGCAAAATCTTTTTCTCCTAAAATTATGCTTATAGGCAGATCAGAAAACCCGACAATAGAACCGGACTGGGCAAAGGGCATATCATCTGAATCTGATATCAAAAAAGCAATCTTAAAAAACCAATTTGCAAACCAGACTCCTAAACCTGTGGAGCTTGAAAAATCATACAGACAATTGATGTCTAATCGGGAAATAAAAGAGACTATTCAACAAATTGAAAACTCAGGATCGACTATTGAATATTTCTCTTGTGATATACAGAAAAAAGATCAGATCTCAGAAATATTCAATACCATACGAAAAAAATATGGAGATATCACAGGAATTATTCATGGTGCAGGAATACTTGAAGACAAGCTTATTATTGAAAAAAATTATGATAAATTCTGTACAGTTTTTGATACAAAAGTTTCTGGGTTAAACTCTCTTGTCCATGCAAGTGAAAATGATAATTTAAAATATTTTATTGGATTTTCATCTGTTGCTGCCAGAACTGGTAATATTGGACAATCAGATTACTCAATGGCAAATGAAGTTTTAAATAAAACTTTACAAAAACTTTCTTTTAAAAACCCTGAATGTAAGTATTTATCAATGAACTGGGGACCTTGGGATGGCGGCATGGTTAACCAGTCTTTAAAAAAAGAGTTTCAAAAAAGAAAAGTCGATCTAATAAATAAAAAGGCAGGCGCTTATCAACTGATTGCTGAAATGAGCAGAGAAAACCAGACTGATATTGAAATTGTGATTGGTGGGGGCCTGTTTGGGAAAGAAGAAAAACAAAAAACTTCTCTTACTAAAGCATTTAACTATAATCTTAACAGCTTCTCAGCACCTGTGCTTCAATCTCATAAAATAAATAATAATATGGTTGTACCTTTTGCTGTCCATATGGAATTGCTGGCACATGCTGCTGAAAAGAATAACCCGGGTCTCTCCTTTGCAGGTATTGATCAAATGCGGCTTTTAAAAGGGATCAGCTTTCCGGAAGGATCAACTGGCGGGTCAATTGAAATTAGTGCAAAAACAGGTAAGTGTAAAAAAGCAGAGCAGGGATTTGAAACTGAAACAAATATTTTTTCAGAGGACAATACAGATAAAACCTTCCTGAATTCAGCAGGGATTGCACTTTTAAAGGAGAGTTTACCAAACCCTCCGGTTCTGTCTGCATCTTCCTCTCTTGATCTTGTTCCATATTCTTTAAGCGTTGATGAGATATATGAATCAGTCCTTTTCCACGGAAAAGATCTTCATGCTATTAAATCCATTACAGGATGTTCAATAAAAGGTATTGAAATAACAGCATCACAAGCGCCATCTCCTGATACCTGGTTTAAAAGCCCACCTTTACGCGATTGGATTTTTGATCCCATGCTGCTTGATGCAGCGTTCCAGGCAGCGATTCTCTGGACATATGAAAACAAAAAACAGGTATGTTTGCCTTCATACATAACAAACTTCAGACTTTACAATTCTTTTAAAAAACCTGAAGGAGATGTAAGAATTAGATTTACAGTTAATGAAACAAGCAAACATAAAATAAGAGGATACTTTACATTTCTTGATATTAACAACAAAATTCTTGCAAGCATCACAGGATTTGAGGCAATAAACGACCCATCACTGATCAATAAATTCAAGAAAACTAAAGAACTTATTTCAAAAGAAAAAATACTTGCATTTGCTGAAGGTAACCCTTCAGAAGCTTTTGGAGACAAATATAAAGTTTTTGATAATGAGCGACAAATGGCAAGACTGCCCCGCCCACCCTATTTTTTCATGGACAGGGTAACCAAAATTGATCATACCCAGTGGGAAATGAAATCAGGAGGCTGGATAGAGGCTGAATTTGATGTCCCCGCAAATGGCTGGTATTTTAACTCAAACCACTCTGATTCAATTCCTTTTTGTATTCTTTTAGAAATTGCTCTCCAACCGTGCGGATGGCTTGCTGCATGGGCAGGCTCAGCATTAAAAAGCAATAACCGGCTCTATTTTAGAAACCTTGGCGGTAAAGCACAATTTTTTAAAAATATTAACAGAAAAATCGGCACTATAATGATGCGTTCTCGCATAACAGATGTATCCCAGGCCGGAGGCATGATAATTCAGGATTATGATATTGAAGTTCTGAAAAATGATGAACTATTATACAAAGGATCTACAAACTTTGGTTTCTTTTCAAGTCAGTCTCTTTCAAATCAAATTGGTCTTAAAAATAATAAATTTCATACATATGAAATTGATGCGTCACTGCTTGACACTTCAAAAGAAATAATTTTCCAGGATAATGCACCATTAACACCTGAAGACTTAAATATAGATGAAAACCAGGGCATGCCGTCAACAGCTTTACGAATGATAGATAGAATTGAACAATTTTCTCTTAAAGGTGGACTTTATAATAAAGGATATATTAAAGCAACTAAGCTGGTAAATCCTGATGAATGGTTTTTTAATGCTCATTTTTATCAGGATCCTGTCTGCCCTGGATCTTTAGGGATAGAATCCTTTTTACAATTATTAAGATTTTACTCATTACAGAAATGGCAGTATTCTCCTAAAGATTTTAAAATTAACGAAACTTTAAATACTATCCATGAGTGGAAATATAGAGGACAGATCATTCCTTCAAACAAGAAAATTGAAATTTGTGCACATATAAAAGATATAATTAATGGAGACCAGCCTCAAATAATCGCAGACGGAGCTTTATCTGTTGATGGTATCTGTATATATGAAATGATTGATTTCAATGTTACCCTTGCTGATAATGGCAATTCAAAATTAATCAAAAAAACAAAACAGGAAAAAGCTGAACGATAGAATGTCTATCTGTGGATAATCTTCAAAAAGCAGTATGTTCTGCCAATGCACACATGGACTCTCCTGTTGATCTCAAAAACTTATATCGATAGATTTAACAACACTAATCCTGGGGCCAAAGCTTGTAATGTTTGGAAGTGTTGCATTGTGGTGCTCCCGGATCTGCTTTGCTGATGCATGTTCTTTATCATGAGTTGTGTGGGCATCTGAAATAATTTGAACATTGTATCCCAATGCTGCAGCACGACGGACACTGGTGTCCACACAGAATTCTGAGGCATAACCGCATATGATCAGATTCATGGCACCAACTGAGGTGAGAATCTCTTCAAGGTTTGTACGGAGAAAAGAGTCTGGTGTTGTTTTGCGTACTTTGAAATCGATATCATCAATAAACAGGTCTTTTTGTAATTTCCAGCTTTCACTTCCATACTCTAAAAAGCCTTCTGCAAGTTCATGCTGGATAAAAACAACAGGTATCCCTTTAATTCGGGCATTACTGGTAATATTATTAATTCTTTCAACAACCTCATCAGCTTCATATGGTCTTACACTTTCATCAAAAAGCCCGCACTGGACATCAATTATCAAAATTGCAGATTTCATTTTATTATTGTCTCCATCTAATAGTCAATGTCGAAAAACCCTAAAATTATGATCAGGCTATTTAGTTAAACACGAACACAGGTCAATAAAAACTTGCTTATTATACTTTCCCTGCATCACATCTTTTCTAATTATTTGTAGTGCATCGTAAGAATTCAGAGCTTTTCG
>JAGLLQ010000435.1 GCA_023140455.1 Desulfobacteraceae bacterium
AAAAACTTGATGAGATTACAATTGCCTATGAGACTTTTGGAGCACTTAATGAAACAAAGAGCAATGCCATACTTGTACTCCATGCTTTAACCGGGGATTCCCATGCCGCAGGCAGGTATAAAGAGACAGATGAAAAACCCGGCTGGTGGGATGTTATGATCGGTCCTTCAAAAGCGATTGATACAAATAAATATTTTGTAATCTGCTCAAATATTTTAGGAGGATGTATGGGCTCAACCGGGCCTGCTTCACTCAGACCAACTTCAAACACACTGGTTTCAACCACTCCCAGAGAAAATAATTACTACAGGATGGATTTCCCGGTTATAACTATCTCAGACATGGTAAGAGTCCAGAAAAGACTTATTGACCATTTAAACATTAAACAACTTCTGTCAGTTATAGGCGGATCACTTGGAGGGATGCAGGTCCTCGAATGGAGTGTTCGGTATCCTGACATGGTAAACTCTGCCATACCTCTTGCCACAACCATGAAGCACTCTGCTCTGTCCATTGCATTCAACGAAGTTGCAAGACAAGCCATTAAGAGTGACCCGGAATGGAACAATGGCAACTATACTGAAGATAAAAAACCGGATATGGGGCTGTCTGTTGCAAGAATGATCGGCCATATAACATATTTATCTGATGAATCCATGCGGCAAAAATTTGGCCGAAGATTACAGGATGATAAAGATCTCTCTTTCTCGTTTGATTCCCAATTTCAAATTGAAAGCTACCTTCAGTATCAAGGGAAAAAATTTGTGAACAGGTTTGATGCAAATTCGTTTTTATACATTACAAAAGCTGCCGACTATTTTGATCTTGAACAACAGCATGGTAAGGGCTCATCAGTAAAAGCTTTTTCCAGGGCAACAGCAAAGTTTCTTGTTGTCTCATATTCTTCTGACTGGCTCTATCCGACCCATGAATCAAAAGCTATTGTTACAGCGCTGAAAAAAAACAAACTTGATGTAAGTTTCTGTGAGATAGAATCAAATCTGGGACATGATGCATTTCTTCTCCCGGACAAGCAACTTAATAAAATGATCAAGGGTTTTCTAACAAGTGTTTATGAAGGAATAACAAGGAATAAAAATGAGATTTGACCTTAAAATTGTAGCCTCATGGATAAAACCTGATTCCACTGTATTAGGCCTTGGATGCGGTGAAGGTGAGTTGCTTTATTATCTTAAACAAAAAAAAAATGTTAAAGAAACCGGAATTGAAATTAAAGATAATAAGGTTGCATTATGTATTGAAAAAGGACTTTCAGTACTTCAGGGAGATATAAATAAGGAAATAAGAGACTACTCTGACAAAAGCTTTGACTATTGTATCTTAAGTCAAACCCTGCAACAGGTTTATGACCCGGAAGGTTTAATCAAAGAAATGCTGAGAGTAGGAAAAAAAGTAATTGTAAGTTTCCCAAACTTTGGACACTACAAAATCAGGCTCCAGCTTCTATTTTGGGGAAAAGCTCCTGTATCACGGGAACTGCCCTATCAATGGTATGATACACCGAATATAAGAGTTCTGACCCTTGAAGATTTTAAAGTTTTTACAAACAAAATTGGTTTTGGCATTCATAAAGAAGCAGCCATCAAACCGGGTGATAAAATTGATGAGGGAAAAATCATTAACTTTTTACCAAACATATTTGCCACATATGGAATTTATGAAATAGGAAATTAAAAAGGAGTAATATAAAATTGGAAATAACAATCACATCCCTTGCAACAAGTAAAAAAAAAGGGACAATCAAAACAATAGTTGACACAGCCACTCTAGTGAAAAACCATGGATTTAAAGGGGATGCCCATGCAGGCGACTGGCACA
>JAGLLQ010000436.1 GCA_023140455.1 Desulfobacteraceae bacterium
CCAAGAGTTATAAATGCAACATTTTTCCCTTGTTTTAGAACCCTTGCTATTTTTTCAGCATTATTGTTCCATGCCTTTGCACTTTCTTCTTTGTCTTTTATCATTGGGAAAGCGAGGCTTTGGATATCAGCATTATCAGAAATATATGGATCAGCAATTTCAAGAGCAAGACTGTAGTTGTTTTTTGTAGAGGATGCTGTAAAAATCACATCTGCTTCATTAATAATTCTGATAGCCTTTTTTGTAATCAGTTCGGGATCACCGGGCCCAACCCCTATTCCGAACAGTTTTCCATCTTTTTTCATTAGAGAGCCTTTTTTAATAATATTTTTATATTAATCAAATGATAAATTGTTATATATATCTGGATATAAAATTTTGCCTATTGTTTTTATTCCCTTTAACAGCCTGAACCCCGGTCGGGAAATGATTTCTTCATCTATTAAATAAATCTGATCATTTGCTATAGCCTTGATCACTTGAAATCCCGGTTCGTTTTTAATAATTGTTTTAGTAATATTATTCATTACTCCTTTTTGCGCAAGAAAAACATCAATTTTCAATGCATGGGATAAAATTTTTTCTTTTCCATAATTTGCTATATTTGTATTTCTTGAAGCTTTTGCGTCTATTGCTACATTAATGCCCCCAGCAGTTTTTAGAACAAAACCCGGCATGGAATTTTGTGTGAAAGTCTTCATCCTCTGATGAATAGCTTCGAAATAGACAGTTTTCCTTTTTGCAATAGTTTTATTTAGAGAGTTAAAAATGCTGACCTGTTTTTTAAACTCTTGAACCATCTGGTAAGCTTCTTTGTCTCTACCGGTTAATGAGCCAAGTTTTAACCAATAATCATACATTTCTTCTGTATTGGAAGGCTGCAGTGATATTACAACAATTCCGAACCTTTCAAGTGAGCTGAAAAGTTTATAATATCCTTTGTCAATCATAGGCCTGATTATAATAAGATCAGGGTTAGCCCCTATAAATTTTTCTGCATCGTCATGGTATGAAAAAGAAGTTTTTGTTTTTACTTTTTCAGGGAAAGTATCATTAATTGATACTCCAATAATTTGTTTGTCAGCACCAAGATAGAATAAATTTTCAGTATGGGCTCCATATAAGGTGATTATTCTCTGAAAAGGTTTTGAGAACTCAACATGCCTTCCTGCATTGTCTATAACCATTGAAGCCATGGCGCTACCCTGTATAAACATAGTCTGCAGCAAAAGAAAAAGCAGAAGCCCGGTAATTAAAAACCCCTTAGTAATAATTGAGGTGCTTACAGAATATTTAAAGAATTTAAGCATAAAGATCATTATCTTTAGGTTGTACTGAAATAAACTTGCTTTGCATTTGCAAATTTATTGTGTTCAATCTTTGCATCAATATTATAGACCTCTTTTATAATTTTTTCAGTCATTACATGTTCAGGACTTCCAGAAGCTATTACCTCCCCTTTTTTTAAAAAAATCATTCGGTCAGACCAGATTGATGCAAAATTTATATCATGAAAAACAGAAATTATGGTTATCCTGGTCTTTTGAATCTGTTTTTTTAAATTTTTTAGTAAATTAAATGAATGGCTAATATCCATGTTTGAAAACGCTTCATCAAGGAGAAGAACAGGAGTTTTTTGACATAATGCCCTGGCAAAGACGGATCTTTGCCTCTCTCCTCCGCTGAGGCAAGTTATTTTTCTTGTCATTAAGTCTTCAATCTCAGTAATTTTGGCAACTTTATTGATAATCTCAATATCGGTTTTGTCAGGAGAAAAAAAACGACCCATGTAGGGATGCCTTCCCATTGTAACAATTTCTTTTACAGTATAGGGGAAATTAATATAATAATCCTGTGATACAAGTGCTATTTTTTGAGCAAGTTCTTTTTTTGAAAAAGATTTAATGTCTTGATTATCAAACAATATTTTACCGGAAGCAGGGTTTAAAAATCCAGTTAAAAGGTCAAGGAATGTTGTTTTCCCGCTGCCATTGGGACCAAGCAAAGAGTAAAATTTGCCTTCTTCAAATTCAATATTTATATCTTGTATGGTTCTGTCTTTCAGGCTGCTGATTTTGTCATGGGCAAATGAAAGATTTTCAACAGTTATGTTCATATACCTTCCTATTTTTGATGACTTTTTTTAAATATCCAGCAAAAAACCGGGCCTCCGATTAAGGCTGTTAATACCCCAATGGGGATCTCATGAACAAGAACCGCTCTCGTGATAGTGTCTGCAAAAAGGAGGAGGATGGCTCCTGCAATCATTGATATTGGTATTACTTTTAAGTTATCAGGCCCGGTTATCAATCTTACCATGTGTGGAATAAGAAGCCCTACAAAACCAATTATGCCGGAAACAGAGACTGAAATTGCAGCAAGCAATGAGCCTGTAACAAGCAAAATAACTACAACCTTTTTAATATCAACTCCAAGGCTTGACGCTGCCTTTTCACCAAGGGATATCAGGTTTAAGTCCCTGGCAAAAAGAATTGATATAAAAAAACCTATTATTAAAAAGCTTGAAACTGCAACAACATCCATCCATGTTTTTGATGCAAAACTGCCCATGAGCCAGAAAATGATCACAGAAACCTGTTCATCTGCAATGTATTTTAAAAAACTGATGCCTGCAGATAAAATTGCGGCGATGATAATACCTGATAAAATTAGATTGTTTGAAGAGAAATTTAAGCCTGCTTTATTAGAAGAACCAGCAAGGAAAATAACCAGAATAAGAGTTGAGATAGCGCCGACAAATGCAAACAAAGGTATTGAAACAAAAAAGGTGCCGAGGTTTAACAAAATAGCAATGCATGCACCAAAAGCAGCACCAGCAGAAACACCAAGAGTATACGGGTCTGCCAGAGGATTTAAGAGTATGCCTTGGAATAAAGCACCTGAAACCGCAAGCGCACCACCTACTGCTGCACATGTTAGAATGCGCGGAAGCCTGATATCAATAATAATTACCCTGAGTGTTTCAGGTATGTCAGAAACAAAATCAGCGTTATTTAAGATCTTCCAGAGAAGAATTTTGATAATTTCAATAAAATCAATATTCACATATCCCATAGAAGAGGATATCAGAATCATTATTATTAAAGAAAACGAGAACAGAGTCACCAGAGTCCCTGTTCTCGTTTTTGTTATGGCTTTAACTTTATAATTCAAACAGCCAGTCCTTATTCTAATTTAATATCGGCTTCCTCTGCCGCATCTTTTATGTGATCAATAAAGACCTTTACAAACTCATTGTTTGAGCCAAGGCCCTTAAGCACAGGATATACTTTGTAGCCAAGTTTTTCAAAACTACTTTTCCAGGAATCATCTTCATCTCCTGCCATGTCATTTTTTGCATGATCGCCTGCAACAATCATTAAAGGTTTTAACAGAATGCTTTTTGATGAAGGATTTATGTGAGCAAGTCCTGCATTAATGTCTTCAAGCAGTGGGAAACCTTCAACGCTTCCTACAAAAGTTATCACATCCGGGTAGGCAAGTCTCATTTCTTTTTGAAGTTCAGCATAAATACCAGTAGACCAGACTTCGTTTCCATGTCCCATATAAACAAGGACGCTATCTTTATTTTTTGCTTCTTCAACATCTGATTCAAAAATTTTCACAATTCGCTTAAGATCTTTATGGTAAAGATGATTAACTCCAATGGTTCCCATGGCAGGCCTTCCTATAACTATTTTATCAAAAGGAAGCCACTTGTCCCGAACGGTTTTAATGGATGCAACACCTTCCACATATGAGACCAGATCCGAATATTGTTCCATGTGGAACATATGGGTGGGTTGTACCACAATATTCCTGCATCCTGCGCTTTGTAATTTGCCGAATGTTTCAAGGATTCCCTTGACATTAAGGACATTCGGGTCAATTCCTTTAGCTTTCCACTCTTCGGGATTTTGACTTCTTTTTTGCCAGATTGACCTGATAATATTTGATGTAAATACCAACTCAACTCTGGTTTCAGGGAAAGTCTTTTCAATTGTAGATTTGATGTTTAGAATTGATGATATAGCATCAGGTTCTGTTGTGCCAAAACTCGATAGAATAATAGCATTTTTTGCAAACAAATTACCCGATGACAGTAATAAAAACATTAAAACTACGCTTAAAATCAATTTTCTTTTCACGAACATTTTAACTCCTTAATAATAAAAATTAATAACAATTGGATGGGCATAAAAAAACCCATATCGAAATAATCGATATGGGAACCGTATTTTTCCATATTTTTAGCCCAAGCTTACTTCCACGTTAGCTCATTGAATTCTAACACAGGCAGGTTTTCTGGCTCTCGGATCAAATTTCGGCTTTATCTTCCCACAAAATTAAAATTTTAAACATGCAGTGATTGTTAAAGTCATCATCCCCGGTTACAGCGGCGGGTC
>JAGLLQ010000437.1 GCA_023140455.1 Desulfobacteraceae bacterium
ACATTTTTGATATCAACAATATCACTACCACTTTTTACAACTATTATAGCCTCTTCGATGGAAACCGGACTGATAAGAACTTTCATAAATGTAACTTCCCCGTTATAATTTCATTAAATATCTTCTTAATATATAGAGAAACGGTATATATTATGTATAAATTTCTGTCAAGGTTTTATACCATCCATCAAGATAGTAAAAAAAATCTTGTATATATCAGATTTATCAATAGCTTATAGCTAAAAAATTGTCCATATTTATTATATCAACTCACACTCTATAAACATTATGATCTAAACATTTTAAAGTATTTCAACATTTTTAATTTGCTTTTATATGGAGGATAACGAAAATTTGTATCAAAATATTTTGAATTCTTTATAACTGATTTAGTATTGCTAAATGTTTCAAAACTATATTTGCCATGATAACAACCCATACCGCTATTCCCAACACCGCCAAAAGGCAATTTATTATTTGTTATATGCATAACAGTATCATTGATACAGACT
The DNA here is from genome assembly GCA_023140455.1 of Desulfobacteraceae bacterium. Next base: position 513 of record JAGLLQ010000437.1, read on the forward strand.
GCTCCGGATGATGTGCTAGATAAAACTTGTGAATGATTATAACGACTTTGAGAAAAGTAATAAAGTGCGAGGGGCTTCGGGTTTTCATTAATAAATGATATTACCGTGTCCAATGATGTAAAATTCATTATTGGTAAAACAGGTCCAAAAATTTCATTTTCCATTACAGGATCTTCAGGCTTAACATTGTCAATCACAGTAGGTGATATATATTTCTCTTTCTGATCAATTTCTCCGCCAATAATAACATCAGCTTTTTTCATTAAATTTTTAAGCCGTAAAAAATGTTTCTCTGAAATAATTCGTGGATACTCTTTATTATTTTTTATGTCATTGCCATAAAATTTAATAAAATAAAATCTTAATTTATTTATAAAATCTTCTTTGATATCTTCATGAACAAATAAATAATCAGGTGCAACACAAGTCTGTCCTGCGTTCAGTAGTTTTCCCCAAGCTGTCCTTTTTGCCGCAATATCAATATCTGCATCTTTATCAATTATACATGGACATTTTCCCCCTAACTCTAATGTTACAGGCGTCAGGTTTTTAGCTGCCTGGGTCATAACTATCCGTCCAAGTTCTGAACTGCCCGTAAAAAATATATAATCAAATTTTTCATTTAATAAATCGTTATTTGTATCCCTGCCGCCCTGAAAAACTGAGATATAATCACTTTTAAAATTATCTTTAAATAGATTTTCTATCAAAGCTGAAGTATGGGAAGAATAATCTGATGGTTTTAATATAACACAATTGCCTGCTGATATTGCTCCGATAAGAGGCATAATAAGCAGGTTAACAGGATAATTCCAAGGAGCAATAATTAACACTGCTCCATAGGGTTCCTGATAAATAAAACTTGAAGCCGGGAAAAGCCAATACGGTGAATGGACTTTTTTGGGTTTGCTCCATTTTTTTAATTTTTTAATATGATAGTTGATTTCGTCAATAATAATGGCTATTTCCGACATATAAGATTCAAATCTTGATTTTTTCAAATCCGCATATATTGCATCGGATATCTTTTCCTCATTTTGTAAAATTAATTTCTTTAATTTACGAAGATTCTCAAGCCGGAATTTAATATCCTTAGTTTTATTGGTCCGAAAAAATTGTTTTTGCTTACTGACAATATTAGAAATTTTATAATTATCCACTCAACAGAACTCCTTAAATTAATAATTTGTACAGAATTATGCCATAAAGTTTTAAAAAGACAACAAATATCTTAGATAAAAAAAACCAGACTATACTATGATGCTGGTGGAGAAGGAATGGATACTTGTTTTAGAGTGGATTATAAATCATTCAGGAGGGTGTCAAATTAAAATCAGCCAAGTAGTAGCGTCTATTTGCTGCATTTTTGTTTGAAACCTTTATTATCTTTACTTAAGTCGTTAAAAATTTAAAAGCTGAAGTTTGATTTTGTTGTTCTATTAGGGTAATATTCACCTTTATTAAATATAATAAAATAACTAAAAAAACATAACAATTTAAGGATATTCAAATGAAAGTTGTAACTCTGCTTGGAAGTGCCAAAAAAAAAGGAAACACTGCAACGGCTCTTAAATGGGTTGAAGATGAATTGAAATCATTGAACCATGAAGTTGAATCCATATATTTGAATGCAAAAACAATAAATGGATGCCTTGGTTGTGCAAAATGTAAAGAAAAACCTGATGAAATTGGATGCGTTCAGAATGATGATGCAGCAGAAATTCTAGAAAAAATAATTGATGCTGACCTTACAATCTTTGCTTCTCCACTTTACTTCTGGGGTCTTACATCCCAGATAAAATCCATTATTGACAGAAGCTGGTCTCTTGTCACTAATTACCACATGCCAGATCATAAATCTCTGATAGAAGGCAAACGTCAGGCTTTTTTGATAACTGGCGGCGGTGAATATGACAATAATGCAGAACCAGTTTTTACGGCATTTGACAGACTGATAAAATTTTACAAAGGTGTCAAAATTGGGGAACTGTTTCTTGGTTCATGTAAAACTATTGAAACTATGAATACAGAAAAGAAAGAAAAGGCAATAGAGTTTGCCCATAAAATAGTTGCGCCTTGAAACTTCTTTTACCATATTTTAAGAAAAATCGTTGGAGGATTGCACTGGGCATAGCATGTATGCTCATTGTTGATGGCGTACAGCTTATTGTTCCTGCTATAGTAAAACAAGTTGTGGATATGCTTGCCAATGATCCGCATAACAGCGTTATCCTTTTAAAATCAAGCCTGATAATTATATTACTGGGCATTTTAATGACAGCTCTCAGGTATTGGTGGCGTGTCCTGCTCATGGGAAGTGCACGAGATGTGGAAAAAGGTGTTAGAAAGCAATTGTTTGCCCACATTCTTACTCTGGACCAGAACTATTATGACCAAATTAAAACCGGAGATATCATGGCCCATGCCACAAGTGATATCAATCATATCAGGATGGCATTTGGTTTTGGTCTGATAGCGCTCACTGATGCACTTTTATTGGGAAGTGCAACAATCGGGATTATGCTCTATCTGAATGTAAAACTTACATTATATGCATTGGTCCCCATGCCCTTGCTTATTATTATCACAAGATTTCTTGGAAAAAAGATGCATTCTTTTCATGGAACTGCCCAGGAATCATTCTCATCTCTAACTGAAATAGTAAGAGAAAGCTTTTTTGGTATAAGAATAATTAAGGTTTTTAACTTTGATGAAATCATCATAGGTAAAGTTAAACAATTTTCACAAGATTACTTTCGTAAAAATCTTAAAAGAGCATATCTTGCAGCAATCATAAAACCCTTTATGTTTTTTGTTTTTAATCTTTCCACCGGAATAATTCTTTTTTATGGTGGATATCTTGTAATAGAAAAAGCACTATCGCCTGGCGAACTTGTAGCATTTATTCAATATTTGAGTATTCTTGCATGGCCCATGATCGCTTTTGGCTGGATGACCAACCTTATGCAGAGAGGGCTTGCATCGCTGAAACGAATTAATGCCCTGATAAATGCAAAACCTGATGTATGTAACTCTTTAAATGCAGTGCAATTAAATATGAGTCAGAATAAATCCCCAGGCAAATATCAGGGCAAACATCAGGGCATGCTAGAATTTAAAAATGTTGATTTCTCATATAACAGACAAGATTATGTTCTCAAAAAAATAAGAATGGAAATAAAAAATGGAACCTCAGCAGGAATTACCGGTCCCCCCGGGAGTGGAAAAACCAGTCTTATAGGACTAATTTTAAGACTCTACAATTGTACAGCAGGCAATATATATATTGACAACAATGATATTAATAACATTGATCTTGCATCACTTAGAGATAATATTGCATATGCTCCCCAGGAGAGCTTTCTTTTTTCCGGCACAATAATAGAAAATATTATCATGGGGAAAAACATTTCCCAAAACAGGCTCGATAAAATACTTAAAGCTTGTATGCTTGAAAAAACAATATCCTCAATGCCAAAGAGGCTTGATACAATCGTCGGAGAAAGAGGTGTTACGCTTTCAGGTGGACAAAAACAAAGGATAGCTCTTGCAAGGACACTTATTCAAGAAAAACCCATAATTATTTTAGATGATCCTGTAAGCCAGATGGATACTGATACTGCATCTGAAGTTATAAAAAACATTAATATTATAAAAAATAATGCTACTCTGATTATAGTATCTCACAGGATTGCAGCTCTAACCCCTTGTGACAAAATATTTATTCTTGATAACGGTCATATTGAAGATACCGGAACCCATGAAGATCTTTTAAAGCAAAGCTCATTTTATAAAAACGCCTACACTGTACAACTTTTTGAGGAGAAGAATGTCTCCTGAAATAAAACTCGAAGAAAAAGAAATAAAACTTGCTGATTTAAAGTTGATCAAAGAAATATGGCCATTTATCAAACCTTTTTTTTGGATGCTATGCCTCTCTGTTTTTCTTGTTTTTTTAGTTACTTTTCTTGAACTTTTAAGCCCCATACTTATCAAAAAGGCAATAGACGGTTTTATTATACCTCCATCTGATGGACAACAAGTGATGCTTTTTGGATTGGAAATAAAATCTTTTAAACTATTTGGAATAATATTTTTTGGAATCTTAACCCTTTCTTTTGTAATTGATTTTGCTCAGACCATGTTCATGGAATATACAGGACAGAAAATCATACTCAACTTAAGGGAACGTCTTTTTGATCATATGGCATATCTGCCTGTGTCTTTTTATGACTCAAATACAAGCGGAAGACTTGTAAGCAGAGTTGCCGGTGATGTTGAAAACATGAATGA
>JAGLLQ010000438.1 GCA_023140455.1 Desulfobacteraceae bacterium
TGGCTCCGACTACAATGCCGGGACAGCGTGCAACAACTGCACCTTTTGGGCGCAATACTGATGATACAGGCATGCCTCTTAAAATGGCAAACCTGTTAGCAACTTTAGAAACACCAGGTTATGTTGTAAGACAGACTCTTATCGCTCCCAAGTATGTTAATAAAGCTAAAAAAGCTCTTAAAAAAGCCTTTGAGTATCAACAGGCTAAAAAATGCTTCAGCTTTGTAGAGCTTGTAAGTACATGTCCGACAAACTGGGGTATGACACCTTTGGATTCTTTAACATGGGTAGAAGAAAAACTTTTACCATATTATGAACTTGGGGAATTTAAGTCACCCGAATAATAATACAATAACCCATAATTACCATGGAGATATAAATGCAAAAAGAAGTTCAATTTGCGGGATTTGGCGGTCAGGGAATTTTGGTCAGTGCAAAACTTTTGGCAAAAGCAGCAATGAAACAGGGCTCAAAAGTTGCATGGGTCCCTTCCTATGGTCCTGAAATGCGTGGCGGAACAGCCTACTGCACTGTAGTTATAGGTGACAAAACAATTGGCTCACCTATTATTAAAGAGCCTTCGCATCTTGTTGCCATGAACAGGCCATCTCTTGAGAAATTTGAATCATCTGTAAAACCCGGAGGGATTATTCTAATTAACAGTTCTCTCATTCCGGTTGATTCAAAACGAAAAGATGTTGATGAGATGATAATACCTGTAAACGATATTGCAATCAAAGTAGGCAATGTCAAATGTGCCAATATAGTTGCATTAAGCGCCTTTGCAGCAAGAAGCAAACTTGTTGATATGGACATACTTCGTGAATGCATCAAAGAAGAATTTGCTTCAAAAGCCAAACTTATTCCAATGAATATGGAAGCTGTTGATAAGGGTATTGAAGCAGCTGCAAAATAGTCGATTTAATATATTCGGGCTTAAAGGATGCTCTTTAAGCCCGAATATTTATTAATCAGGGCTTTCTTTTGTCTTTCAGTATCTTATTTGAAATAACTATTCTCTGAATCTCACTGGTTCCTTCATAAATTGTAAAAACCCTTGCATCCCTGTAATATCTTTCCACAGGATAATCTTTAGTAAATCCATATCCACCGTGCATCTGTAATGCCATAGCGGTAATTTTATTTACCATTTCCGATGCAAAAAGCTTTGCAATGGAAGCCTCTTTTGAATAATCGACTTTTCTATCCTTCATGGAAGCAGCTGATAATATCAATTGTTTGGCAGCTTCTATTTGAACAGCCATATCAGCTATTTGAAACCTTATTGCCTGAAATTTTGAAATAGGCTTTCCAAACTGTTTTCGTGATTTTGCATACTTAACTGCTGCATCAAATGCAGCCATGGCAACGCCTAAAGATTGAGCTGCAATACCAATTCTTCCGGCATCCAGTCCTCTCATTGCCATTTTAAAGCCATCACCTTCATTCCCCAGTAAATTTTCAGTCGGCACACGGCAATTGTCAAACAATAAATCAGTAGTATCAGAAGCACGAAGCCCCATTTTATCTTCCACATGCCCTACTTCAAAGCCTTTTGTTCCTTTTGGTACAATAAAAACACTGATGCCTTTATGACCTGATTTTTCATCAGTTTTTGCTGTTACAAGGGCAAGTTTGCAAGTTTTCCCTGATGTAATAAACCGTTTTGTTCCATTAATAATATAATGGTCGCCATCTTTTACCGCATTTGTAGTCTGGCTCACGGGATCAGAACCTGCTTCCGGTTCTGTAAGTCCAAAAGCACCAATCATTTTACCCCGTGCCAAAGGAACCAGATACTTCTTTTTTTGTTCCTCGGTTCCAAAATAATTAAAACTCTCACATATAATGGAATTTTGAACTGACATTACAACTGATGTTGAGGCACAAGAGTATGCAATTTCGGACAACGCAAGCACATAACTGATAGTATCAGCATTCTCACCACCGTATTCCTCAGGGATCATCATACCCATCAGGCCTAATTTTCCCATTTTTTTAAAATTTTGAGCCGGGTATTCTTTGGTTTTATCACGCTCGTCAGCTGTCACCCCAATAACTTTTCGGGAAAACTCCCTGACCATATCCTGAATCATCTGTTGCTCTTCAGTAAGCTTGAATAACATGATTAACTCCTTTTAATTTTCAAGTTTAGAGATCAGGGCGCATAAACTATTACTATCAGTTCAGCATCTTCTTTTCCAACATTCCTTAAGTCATGCTTAATTCCAGAATTAAAATGAAGTGAATCTCCGGTTTTTAAAGAATTTATATTTTCACCAACTTCAACTTCAACTTTTCCTTTGAGAACATAAACGAACTCTTCTCCCTCATGTCGAAAACCAACACCTCCATGATGTTTGCCAGCTTCCACAACAATTTTAAATGCTTTTAAATGTTTATTTGAGCCTTCAGAACTAAGAGGAGTATAAGCATAATTATCTGTCCGTTTTGCATGTGCTTTTTTCCGTTTTTTTGTTGTATCCTGTTCCTGTTTTAACAAGGCATTTGAATCAATACCAAGAGCCCTTGATAATTGGATCATGGTACCAACAGAAGGAATTTCATCTCCTGCTTCAATTGCTTTTATATATTCTTTTTTCATACCAGTCTCATTGGCAACAAAATCTAATGTAATGCTCTTATCAAGCCTTACTTTTTTAATCTTTTTACCCAGAGAAACTTCTTTGGTTTTCTTTGCCATTTTTATCATCCTTAAATATAATGAGCATATTTCATCTTGATTGAGCGCTCGCTCATATTAAACAAAAAAAATAACTTCGCCTCAATACCATTGAGGCGAAGTTTACCTATCCAACCATCTCAATCCAGTTTTCTGTATCTTCTTTTTTCCCATATTGAATATCTGTTAAAGCTGTATAAAGTTTCATGGTAAGAGCGCCGGGATTTCCATCACCAATTTCAATAATCTCATCGCCATATCTTATTTCTTTTACAGGAGAGACTACGGCAGCAGTGCCAGAACCAAAGACCTCTTTTAACTCACCTTGTTTTTTAGCTTCAATAAGTTCATCAATACTGATCTTTCTTTCAGAAACCTTTATACCCCATTTTTGAGCAAGACTGATAACAGAATATCTTGTGATACCGGGTAAGATGCTTCCACTGAGTTCAGGTGTTACAAGCTCATCTCCTATAAGAAAGAAGATATTCATTGCACCGACTTCTTCTATATACTTTCTCTCAACTCCGTCTAACCACAGGACCTGGGCATATCCGGCTTTTACAGCTTCAGTTCCCGCTGTGAGACTTGCTGCATAATTGCCTGCTGTTTTAAATTCACCTACACCGCCTTTAACAGCTCTTACATGGTCTTTGGAAACCCAAATTTTTAAAGGATTAAATCCTTCTGCATAATAAGCTGCAACAGGAGAAAGTATAATAAAAAACCTATATGTGTTTGAAGCTCTTACACCAAGAAAAGAATCTATTGCAATCATGGTTGGACGGATATAAAGGGATGTACCATCAGAACCCGGAACCCAGTCTTTTTCAACCAGAAGAAGCTTTTTCAAACCTTCCATGACAAAATCAATATCAACTGCAGGCATGCACATACCATTTGCAGACCTGTTAAATCTCGCAAAATTATCTCTTGCCCTGAAAAGCTGTATTTTCCCTTCAGGAGTTTTATATGCTTTGAGTCCTTCAAAAATTGCCTGGCCATAATGAAACACCATAGCTGCCGGAAGCAGAGGGATCTCTGCATAAGGCTCAATACGCGCATCATACCAGCCTTTTTCTTCAGAATAATCCATGCTGAACATATGATCTGTAAAATATTGCCCAAAACCCAATTCCGAGTCTCCAGGCTTTGTCCCCCGTTTTTCTATTTCTGTAACGGATATTTCCATCACTACCTCCAAATAATCTATTTATTTATTTTATAATTTAAGAACTAACAATATTTTTATATTGTATATATGCTCTTTATCTGCCTGTTTTGTCAAGATCAAATTCAAGTAAACATATTAAAGATAGTATGTTAAAAGTCTTTACAATAAAACTTAAGCAAATTACAATAAACAAAATTCAAAATAATTTGCAACTTGCATACTCTTCTGGTTAAATACTAATCTATGAGGCTTAGAATTATAATATTTGTTCTTGCACT
>JAGLLQ010000439.1 GCA_023140455.1 Desulfobacteraceae bacterium
AGTCGAAGCAGGCAAGCTAAAACTTGATTATTCACCGGTATATATTCAGGAACTTTTTGCGGAGATGGATATTTTATTTAAACAAAAAATAGACAACAAAGGCCTTGATTTTGTTATCAAAATCCCTGAGGACCTGCCAAGGGCAGTCTTGTTAGACGAAGCCAGGTTGCGACAAATAATGGTAAACCTGATCAGTAACGCCGTCAAATTTACGGAGAAAGGAAGTATCACATTATCGGTTCAATGGGAGTTTGTCAGCGATATTAATCATAGTATTCTCAATTTAATGATCTGGGTTAAAGATACTGGAATGGGTATGCAGGAGTCTGAAAAAGACAAAATATTTGATTCCTTTGAACAATTAAAGACAGTAAAGACCGGAAAATTCGGCGGAACCGGTCTTGGTCTTGCCATTACCAAGCGCCTGATTAGCATCATGAACGGCCAAATTTCTGTGGAAAGTGAACTTAACAAGGGAAGTTCGTTTTTAATTCTTTTAAGAGAAGTGGAAATCGCGGCCATGGATACCTTTGACACCAGACAGCCAAAACAGATTGATCCTGTATTAGTAAAATTTAATAAAAGCACTATCCTGGTTGCCGATGATATAGAATATAATCGGCAACTTATAAAAGCTTATCTTGAGCAGTATAATTTTACAATTCTGGAGGCTGAAAACGGAAAAGAAGTGATTGATATGCTCAAACAACAGCATCCTGATTTAATTTTACTGGATATGAAAATGCCTCAAATGAATGGGTATGAAACAGCAGCAATCCTTAAAAAGGATGACAGGGTAAATGATATTCCAATCATCGCCATCACTGCCTCGGCCATGAAACAGGATGAGGAAAATATAAGAATTTTATGCAATGCCTATCTTAAAAAACCTGTTTCCCAAAAAGATCTGGTTTCAGAAATCATGAAATTTTTATCGTATTCAACTATAGAACTGGAATCAAACAATGATGAAAAGAATGCCTTTTGTGATGGATTTGAACTTACCCATGATATCATTACCCAGTTTCCCAAAGTTCTTGAGCCTCTAAGGGAACAGCAGCAAGCTTGTCAAACCCTCTCCTCATTAATGGCTATTGATGAGATTGAAAGTTTTGCTGAAAAGATAAAAGAAATAGGGGGGGAACACGATTGTGAGATCCTTGTTACCTGGGCTGACGAACTTTATTTGTCTGCCTTTCAGTTTGACATGGATAAATTAAAAAATATGTTAAAAAATTTTCAAACAATAATTGCAAAAATCGATTGAATCATTAAACGAGGCGTATAGTTTTATGAACACTTACAGCAAAAAAAACACCCGTATTCTTGTTGTGGATGATGTTTTGAAAAACATCCAGGTGATCGGAAAAATTTTAAGGGAGCAAGGTTTTTTAATAAGTGTTGCCCAGAGTGGGAAAACAGCATTGGAAATTATTAAAAAAGACTCGCCGGATTTAATTTTACTGGATATCATCATGCCCCAAATGAATGGTTTTGAAACCTGCCGCCGCCTGAAAGAAGATGAAGTTTTAAAAAATATCCCTGTCATTTTTTTAAGTGCACTTTCAGAAACAAAAGATAAAGTTAAAGGATTTAAAATCGGTGCTGTGGATTATATTACAAAGCCGATAGAGACAGCGGAACTGCTGGCTAGAATTGACCTTCACCTGACACTCAAATCTCTTCAGGAGAATCTTGAACAACAGGTTCATATTAGAACCCAGGAACTTCTTAGAATCAACGAAGCTTTAAAAAAGAGAGATGAGGACTACCGCTCTGTGATGAAAGCTGTCCCAGATCCGATTATCGTTTATGATTTAGAAGGCAGAACAGTTTATTCAAACCCGGCCTTTACGCGGATATTCGGATGGACATGGGAGGAACTTGATGGTAAAAAACCGGGTTTTGTGGTGGATGGAGAATGGGAAAAAACTCAGGAGGCCCTGAAAAAAACCTATAAAAAAGGGTATATCACCGATTTTGAAACCCGTAGACACACCAAGCAAGGCAAGATTCTTGATGTCAGTATCAGTGGTGCCTCCTATCAGAATCCCCAGGGTAAGGATGTTGGCATTGTGGTCAATTTAAGGGATATCACTGAATGGAAACAAACCCAGGAGATTATGATCCAAAATGAAAAAATGATGTCACTGGGAGGGCTTGCTGCCGGTATGGCCCATGAAATAAAGAACCCATTGAGCGCAATTATCCAGAATTCTCAGGTTTTGCAAAATCGCTTGTTTGACTACCTGCCCGTAAATATCAAAACAGCCGGGGAATGTAACCTCTCCCTTGATGCCATGCGAGATTATCTTTTAAGGCGTAAAATCAACTCGCTTCTGGATTCTTTTCTGGAATCCGGTCAACGTGTCAATACTATCATCGATAATATGCTTTCCTTCAGTCGGAAAAGCGAGTCAAAATTTATTCCCTGTGACATAGCCGAACTGATGGATAAAACCATAGTACTAGCTGAACAGGATTATGACTTAAAGAAAAACTATGGTTTCAGACAGATCAAAATTATACGGAAATACGAGAGCCCTTTACCAAAAGTACTTTGCGAAGGCTCCAAAATCCAGCAGGTTTTCTTTAATATATTGAAAAATGGCAGTGAAGCCATGAATGAAGCAAAAAAGAGAGCATTAGATCGAGGATTAGAGACTAAAGATTCCAAGTTTACAATCAGGCTTTCCCGGGACAAGGACTTGGCCTGTATCGAGATTGAAGATAATGGACCGGGTATGAACCAGGAGACCCAAAAAAGAATCTTTGAACCGTTTTATACAACAAAGGGCTCCGTAAAAGGAACCGGCCTTGGGTTGTCGGTCTCTTATTTTATTATTAAAAATGAGCATAAGGGGCATATAGCAGTAAAATCCACTGTTGGAAAAGGTACAAAATTTATCATCCACCTGCTCCTTTCCTTTGAAAAAGAGTTGTAACTATAGAGGGCTTTTACTTTGTCCTCTACGTCCATTAAGATACAACCTCCCAGAAGCTCCAACCTCGGCACACATGCTGATCTAAATTCTTAAGATAGACACAGCCGTCAC
>JAGLLQ010000044.1 GCA_023140455.1 Desulfobacteraceae bacterium
GGCTTTGCAGGCCACTGCCTTACCACTTGGCCAAGTCGCCTCAAGGAATATGGAGCGCGACACGAGATTTGACCTCGCGACTTCGACCTTGGCAAGGTCGCACTCTACCACTGAGTTACTCCCGCTCAGTTAGACAAGCAATATTTATACAGATAAATAGTTTGATTGTCAATATTAATCAATAGAAATGTAATAATTTTTTTGATTTAATAAAATAATCGATTCCTGACCAGAGTGTAAATATTAATGCGCCATAGAGCATTACCATTCCTATACTTATAAAATCTATTCCAAAATAGCTGTAATGCAATGTTAATGGTATCACAGCAGCAATCTGAAAACCTGTTTTATATTTTCCAAGCATTGAAGCTGCAACATCTTCTCCATGTTCAGCTATAATACTCCTTAGACCTGTGACAGCAATCTCTCTTCCAACTATAATACAAGCAATCCAGGCAGGCATAAAATCAAGGGATACAAGCATTATAAATGCTGACGAGATCAAAAGTTTATCAGCTAACGGGTCAAGCATTTTGCCTAAATTTGACTCAAGCCCGTATTTTCGAGCTAAATATCCATCCAGATAATCTGTTATTGAAGCTATTGAAAAAACTATTGCTGCAAAAAATGTAGTAAGTCTGTTATCAAACAATAGCAATACTATTATCACCGGAACAGCAAAAATTCTTAATAAGGTAAGAAAATTTGGGGTAAAAATAATATTTTTATACTTTTCATAAAAGGTCATGATATTATTTACCTGTTTTTTTCTCCCAGTCTTTCATAAAAGCATCAATTCCTTTATCAGTCATATGATGAGATGCAAGTTTACTAAGAACACTATGTGGTATTGTGGCAACATGAGCACCCATTAAAGCTGAAGTTTTAACATGGAGTGCATTTCTAATGCTCGCAACAATAACTTCAGTCTCAAATCCATAGTTCTCATAAATATCAACAATTTCTTCTATCAATGTCATGCCATCTTCAGAAAGATCATCAAGTCGTCCTACAAAGGGGCTTGCATAAGTAGCACCTGCTTTTGCAGCCATAAGTGCCTGAAGAGCAGTAAAAACCAGAGTTACATTGGTTTTAATACCAAGGCCTGACAAAGTTTTAACAGCTTTTAAACCATCAGTTGTCATTGGTATTTTTACCACAATATTATCACTAATTCTTGCAAGTTCTTTTGCCTCTTTAACCATTCCTTCATAATTAAGGCTGATCACTTCTGCACTAACAGGGCCATCTACAGTTTTTGAAATTTCTGTGATAATATCAATAAACTCGCCCTCTTCCCTTGCAATCAATGATGGATTTGTCGTTACGCCATCAACCATCCCCATGTCATTAGCATCTTTAATCTCTTCAATATTTGCAGTATCAATAAAAAACTTCACTTTACTCCTCCTAATTTAAAAGCCTAACCTCTTGGTTTTCTTTATTATCTAATTTATTATTCAGTTCATTTAAAAGTTCATCCAAAAGTTCATTGGGTTTAAGCTTACAAACAGGATGAACAATTTCGGTTTCTATATCACAAAGTGGTTTTAAAACAAAACACCTTTTATGCATTCTTGGGTGTGGAATAACAAGCTCCTTTGTGTTTACTATCATTTCGCCATAATAAATAATATCAAGATCAATTATTCTTGGACCAAACCTAATACTTTTTTTCCCTTGCTTTAATTTAATTTCAGTCTCTTTTAAAACACATAACAAATTTTCAGGCTCTAATGTTGTCTCGGCCTTTAAAACAGCATTTACAAACCAATCCTGATCAAGATAATCAACAGGCTCTGTTCTGTAAAAAGGAGAAATATCAATTATCTTTATCTGAGCATGTTCTTTTAAAAGTTCAATTGCTGATAACAGATTCTCTTTTTTATTACCCAAGTTGGAACCAAGTGAAATAATAACAGGAACAAATTTTAATTCAGGGACAGCCATTATTCAAATTCAATTTTAATAGTCTCAGAATCATTGCTTTTTATATTATTTGCACCTGAGGTAATAATTTTAAAGAAATATCGATATCCTTGTTTAAGATCTTTTTGGTATTTATTCACATTTGGAGCAAGGAAATCAATTTTAATAAAGACAACAGGGCAACCCTGACATTTTTTTATATTCTGTTTTGCCATGTACATGTCGAATCCATCAATAGCAAGCTTATAATTTGATTCCCAAGTTAACAGGACATTGCCATCTTTAATCTGGTATTGAAAATTTTCAATAGGTTTTAACTTCTCCTGGCTTTTTTCAATCATCTCAGGAGGTCCTTTTTTTCCGCAACCTGAAAAAATAAGTACAGATAGAAAAAGTACAAAAACTAACAAGATAAAAACTATGTTAACAATTTTAAAGGTTTTTTTAATATTTTTCATAATTTTCTTATTTATTTTTAGTTTGCTTATAGGCCTATGTTAACTCTCAAGTTCTTCAAGAGCTTTAGTTATAGCATTTTTCACACTATCATAACCAGTTCCACCATATGATTTTCTTCTTTCAATCATACTTTCAAGGGTTAAATATTCAAACAAATCATCTTCAATTAAGTTACTGAATTTTTGAAATTCTTTCAACGAAAGATCATGAAGCTCTTTCTTTTTTCCAAGAGCATAGGCAACAAGCTTACCTGATAAAGAATGCGATTCTCTAAACGGCACACCTTTAACAGTCAAATAATCAGCAAGATCAGTTGCATTCAAAAACCCTTTATTGGATGAACTATACATTTTTTCTTTATTTATTGTAATATTAGGAATCATGCGTGCATAAACATCAAGACAAATCTTTAGCGTATCTACTGTATCGAATAAAGGTTCTTTGTCTTCCTGCATATCTTTATTATAAGCCTGTGGCAAAGATTTTAACAGAGTAATAATTGCCATAAGGTTCCCTACTACTCTGCCTGTTTTACCCCTTACAAGCTCTGCAACATCAGGGTTCTTTTTCTGGGGCATAATACTTGAGCCTGTTGTAAAAGCATCGGAAATTGTAATAAAGCCAAATTCTGATGATGACCACAATATAAGCTCTTCTGACAATCGTGAAAGATGTATCATTGCAATGGAAGCAGCAGAGATAAATTCAACTATAAAATCTCTGTCTGAAACTGCATCAATACTGTTATCAGACACTTTTGAAAATTGAAGCAGTTCTTTTACAAATTCTCTGTTTACAGGATATGTTGTTCCAGCCAAAGCAGCAGCACCCAGGGGCATTACATCTGTTCTTTTAAAACAATCTTCAAGTCTTTGTCTGTCTCTTTTAAACATCTCATAATATGCCATAAGATGATGTGAAAAAAGCACTGGCTGTGCTCGTTGTAAATGTGTATATCCCGGCATTACAACATCAATATGGTCATGAGCTTTTTGAACAATGGTTTTTTGAAATTTATTTATTAAACCGATTATCTGATTAATCTCATCCTTTAGATACATTCTGACATCTAAAGCAATCTGATCATTTCGGCTTCTCGCTGTATGAAGCTTCTTTGCAACCTCTCCTGTAACTTTGCCCAGAGCATCTTCAACATGCATATGGATATCTTCGAGTTCATCTGAATATTCAATCTCACCATTTTCAATTTGAGTATGTACTTTAAGAAGTCCTTTAACAATAGAATCAGCTTCTTCATTTGTAATGATTGACTCATGGGCAAGCATTTTCACATGTGCAATGCTGCCTTCAATATCTTTTGAATAAAGTCTTTTATCAAAACCAATTGATGCATTAATTTTTTCAACCAATTTATCAGTGTTTTCTGAAAATCGGCCGCCCCAAAGTTTTTCAGACATTGTGTCCTCTTTTAGCATTTCTTGTTCTTTTGAGAGAGTGCTTTGATTCTAAATCTCAAAGCATTAAGCTTAATAAAACCTTCTGCATCTTTCTG
>JAGLLQ010000440.1 GCA_023140455.1 Desulfobacteraceae bacterium
GATCCATGGTGATATTGGTAAAAGGTGTTTGAAAACCAACTCTTGTTGGTATGTTAATATTAAAAACAAATTCCTGAAGAGCCTGTTTTACCTGTTTATAGTCTAAATCATCATGTCTTACAAAAGGAGCAAGCAGTGTATCAAAATTGGACATTGCCTGGGCGCCTGCTGCTTCACCCTGGAGAGTGTAAAAGAAATTAACTACTTGACCAAGAGCGCTTCTGAAATGTTTTGGAGGAGCGCTTTCAACTTTACCTGAAACACCTTTAAAACCTTCCATCAAAAGGTCCTGAAGATCCCAGCCCACACAATATACAGATAAAAGGCTTAAGTCATGTATGTGAAGATCACCATTATAATGCGCGTCTCTGATTTCAGGCGGATAGACTTTGTTAAGCCAGTATTCAGCAGTGATATCTGAAGAAATGTAATTATTCAGTCCTTGCAGAGAATAACTCATATTGCTGTTTTCTTTTACCTTCCAATCCATCTGCCTTATATATTTTTCCATGAGGTTAACGTTTTCTTGAACCGTAATTTTTCTGAGCTGATTGTGCTGCTCTCTGTAAATTATATAAGCTTTGGCTGTCTTATAAAATGGAGAATCAAGAAGTACTCTCTCTACGATGTCCTGTATTTCCTCTACTTCCGGGATAGGTGCTAAACGTAAATCCCGTGCAAGTGTAATAACTTTTAGTGTGAGTTTCTGTGCTTCTCTTTTTTCAAACTCACCTGTAGCTTCTCCGGATTTTGCAATAGCGTCACTGATTTTGGACGAATCAAATTCAACAACTTTCCCGTTACGTTTTTTTATCTTTTCAAACATCCTTGAAATCTCCGTTAATTTGATTTAAATTGAACACTGCTGTTGTTTAATAACGTGCAGCTGTTTACAAAATAGGCTATATATTGGGGCGTGTCAAGAAAAAAAGCCATATATTGTGGTTTATATTAAAAAAGACTGATTCTACTATATGAAATTAGATCAAAATCCTTTTTTTAGAAAAGCAATTATACCATGGTATGAATCAAATTTATCCTGCTGGATTTTTATTACAATTTGCACTCTCGCACTTATATTTTCCATGATTGGTATAAGAGTTGCCCTTGTCGATCAAGCCTTTACAGGTTTTGTATGGCTTCCTTCCCTCATGGCTTTTTTATCTTTATTTGTATTGATTAAAATCCTGATAAGACTGATTACGCGCAGACAGAATTTTTAATTTCCAGAGCCTGTATTATTATTTCTTTTTTTTACGTTTCTTTTTCTTCTTTTCAAAAGTTTCCTGCTCCTTAATCAGATCAAGCACACTCTCAGGTTCGTTTTCAGGTGTAATCATCCAGGTGTATTCTTTTTTACTAAGAGGAATTGTTTCGATTTTTTTATTTAAAAAAGTCTGTATATCTTCCAACTGCTTTTTTTCTTCTTTGCTGCAATAGGAGATTGCAATGCCTTTTTTAACCCCCCGCCCGGTCCGTCCAACCCTGTGGACATAGTTTTCACTTATTTCAGGAAGATCATAATTAATTACATAGTGAATATCAGGGATATCAATACCCCTGGCACTCACGTCTGTGGCTATGAGGATTTTTCCCCAGTCATTTTTAAATTGTTTCATGGCACTGCTTCTTGCCTGCTGGTCTTTTTCACCGTGGATGGTAAGAGCTTTGATGTTGCCTCTTTCCAGAGCCTTTGCAACCCGCTCTGCCCTTACCCGAGTTCTGACAAATACAAGAATTTTGGCGTCTGGATTGTCATTGATAAATTTTCTTAGGAAAAACCGTTTATCATCCATTTCAACAAAC
>JAGLLQ010000441.1 GCA_023140455.1 Desulfobacteraceae bacterium
ATACATATAAACGTTTTCTTCTTTGTTTTTACAAATATACAAAGCAGGCCAGTCATCTTCATACCAGAATTTTTCATTACCAAGCATCACAAGATCGCTGTCATCTACAATTTGATCAAGATCATCAGCATCCACAGCCTCGCCTTCTTCATCAGTAAGCCTTTTAAAGGTAAGCCTTTCAGTGGTAAAAGTGACTTCAAGCTCATCATCATATTCCCATTCAAAATTGACATTATCCCCTGTTTCAAGGCAAAGACAATTTAGTTCGGTAACTATACAATCAAGTTTTTTTGAAAAATCTTCAGAAGCTTCCTGATAGGGGCAGACTTGTTTTACAAAATATGTTTTGTTATTAAATACAAAAACAGCATTTGCTTTTATATCCATTATTGTAAGGGTGTTTTTCTCTTTTTCACTAACAATATTTTTTTGGTTTAAACTTCTTATTGCATCAAATCTTTCTTCAAATGATTTTGAAGTTGCAGGATCTAACATAATTTCTCCTTTAAAGATCTTAATCTAGTTGGTTTCCCAAATCATCTAATTGCTGTCGCGTCTACTGGTAAGAGCATCTGTTCTTGATCTGAACCTGTCATTCATTACACCCAATGCATTTGAACTCTGGGTAGCAACATTTATGGTTTCCTGACAAATTTCAGTATATGCATCAAAGGCTGTCTCATAGGTCTGGCATGCTTCCTCAAGAGCTTGTATGTTTACAGTCATACCCTGGCTCATTTTTGCCCCTTTCACAGCAGCAGCACCAATAACTTTGGCAGTATCCTTCATTGTCTCAGCAGCAGCATTCTGCACCATTTCAAGATGCTGCATTGTTTCCATCTGCTGCTCTGCTGCGACTCTTACTGCAAGCGCATTTTTAACAGCAGTTGCAAGGATCATATCAGTACGCTGTACAAGTCTTTGAACAAGATGGGAGTTTCTTACCATCATTTCACCGCCAAATCTTGTCTGGAGATTTGAGTTGTCTATGGTTTGAAGATCAACTACTGCCATGGCAAGGTCACTCAGCAGTGTCGTAACAGCTTCTTTCTCCCGTGCATCAGTTATAGAAGCAAGATGATCGCTGAGTTTTTTCCAGATAAGCTGGCCTTTGTAAATATCTTCCTGGAGTTTTGGCTGAATTTCTTTTAAAGAATCACAAATAGTTGCAAGCTCAGAAGCATCAAAGATAACTTTATCAGCTTCATTTCTTAAATGTTCTCTTATTCCGTCTATGGTAGAATTTACAGTCTCTCTCTTTTCAGCAATTATTCTTAAAATCTCATCTCCCTTTGGAAGCCGGCTCACTGTTTTTGTGAAAAGCCCCATTACTTTTTTTGGGAAAGGAAAGTTTGTGTTTGAAACCACTGTGGGATTTACTTTGTCAAGCTCAAGTTTGATTGCAAGTATGTTTTTACCTACAGAAGAGCTATCCTCTGTGGAAACATTTTTTAATACATTCCCCATTTTCCTGTCATATAGAGTGACCTGTCCCTGTGTCTCCTGCATGATTTCCTGACCAAGATTAAATACAAAGCTGCCAAGTTCCCAGTTTGAAGGGTCAGCTTTTATTTTTTTTATAAACACATCAGCTTCTGTCTCAATTTCTTTAAGACTTGCTTCATCTAAATGCCCTGGTTTTATTGGAGCAAGATTTTCAACAGGCTGTACCGGAGTTAATGCTCCCTGTCCTGAGGCTTCGGTTATTTCTGCTAAAACAGGTGCTTTTGCTTGATTTACAGTGTTTTGAAGATCTTTTGTGATTTTTTGATCCATGTTTACTCCTTATTTGTTTTAAGACCCGATATCAGTCTGGAATTTAGTTTTTAGAAAGGTTGCCATGGTTTTAAATTCCTGGGTTTCATTTTTTTCAGCAATATCCCTTGCTCGAGCTGACACTTCATTAAGACTTGTAAGAGTGTTTTTAAAAATCGACATTTGATTTTCCCGGCTTTCATCAGAAAGATCGAGAAATTCTTTTACATTATTATAAAGATGAGCAGAACCAATCTTTTTTAATTCAT
>JAGLLQ010000442.1 GCA_023140455.1 Desulfobacteraceae bacterium
GTTTTATTATTATTTTTTCAGGATTCAGTTTTGCTGAATCGAAATATGTAACAGATATTACCAAAATCACCATGCGGTCCGCACCAGATGCTGAACACAAGATAATTACAATGCTTAAATCAGGCACAGCCGTTGATACCCTTGAAAAATCAGGTCCATGGTCAAAGGTCAGAACAAAAGATGGTAAAGAAGGATGGGCTTTAACCAGGTTTTTAGTAAATAAAAAGCCCGCTGTTATTTTGTTAGGTGCACTTGAAAGGGAAAATAAAAAACTCACTGAGAAGCTTGCAGTTTTAGAGAATGAAAATACAAACCTTGCAGAAACAAATAAAAAACTTGCAGGGATTGAAGAGAAATATATTGGACTGGAAAAGGGAGCAAAGAGTTTTATTGAGCTCAAAAAAGAGTATAAGAGTATTAAAAAAGAATATGATGATCAGCAGGAAATGATTTCTTCTTTTGAAGATAACTATAAAAACAGAATTATGATATGGTTTCTAATTGGAGCTGGTGTGTTTGTTTTTGGGGTTTTGCTTGGAATGGGTGCTAAAAAGAACCGGAGAAGTTATTTGAGATGATTTACAAAACTGACTTTCTAGTAATCGGCAGTGGTATTGCAGGGCTTAATTTTGCACTTATAGCAGCTAAAAAGGGTAAGGTTACTGTCATTACTAAAAAGAAAGTTAGCAAGACAAATACTGCCCTTGCCCAGGGCGGCATAGCAGCTGTTATGAGCAAAGATGACTCATTTGATCTGCATGTTGCAGATACCCTTGCAGCAGGTGACGGTCTTTGTAATCGTGAAGTTGTCGAAATGGTTATTAAAGATGCTCCGGATATGATTGGGACTTTAGTAGAAAAAGGAGCAAAGTTTAATAAAAAGAAGGGTTCTAAAACAGAATTTTCCATGGGGCAGGAAGGTGGGCATTCAAGAAAAAGGATTGTACACGCCCATGATCTCACAGGCAAAGAAATAGAAGATGTCCTTGTGGAGCACTCTGAAGCTCATAAAAACATTGAAATCCTTGAGAATCATATAGCAGTTAATCTTATTACACATTCTAAAAGTATCAAAAGTGGGCTTCTTGTTACAAACTACGAAAAGAAGTGCTGTGGAGCCTATGTTTTAAATAATGACACCGGAGAAATTGAAACTTTTCATGCAGGCATTGTTTTAATAGCAGCCGGTGGTGCAGGCAAAGTATATCTTTACACAAGTAATCCTGACATTGCAGCTGGTGACGGTGTTGCCATGGCATACAGGGCAGGGGCTTCTGTGGCAAATCTTGAGTTTGTTCAGTTCCACCCCACATGTCTTTATCATCCTGAAGCTAAAAATTTTCTGATTTCTGAAGCTGTAAGGGGTGAAGGGGCAATACTTAAGGATATCCGCGGTAAAGAATTTATGCAAAAATATTCATCTGATAAAGAGCTTGCCTGCCGTGATGTTGTGGCAAGAGCCATTGATAATGAGATGAAAATCAATGGGGATGAATTTGTATGCCTGGATATATCTCATAAAGATCCGGATTTTATAAAAGAGAGATTTCCAAATATTTATGGCAATTGTTTAAAGCTTGGTATTGATATTACAAAAGATCCAATTCCTGTTGTGCCTGCAGCTCATTATATGTGTGGAGGAGTAGCAACCGATACATCCGGGCAGACTGATATTAAGCGGCTTTATGTGGCAGGAGAAGCTGCATGTACAGGTCTTCATGGTGCAAATCGTCTCGCAAGTAATTCTCTTCTTGAGGCACTTGTTTATTCAAAGAATGCAGCACTGGCTGCAATTTCAGACCTTTCTTCAATTGATATCAAATTAGAAGCAGAACCTTTGCCCTGGGATAAAATGGGCACTGATGACAGTGATGAGGCGATTGTTGTAGCACAAAACTGGGATGAGATCCGAAGACTGATGTGGAATTATGTTGGGATCGTACGTACAGATAAACGACTTTCGCGGGCTTTAAGAAGGATTGAAAATATCCAGCAGGAAATCCATGAGTATTATTGGAATTTTAAAATCACTTCTGACCTTGTAGAACTAAGAAACCTTGCCACTGTAGCAGAGTTGATAATCAAATCCGCTTTAATAAGAAAAGAAAGCCGCGGGCTCCATTATAATCTTGAATACCCTCAAAGAGATGATGAGAACTGGCTGAGAAACACCATACTTAAACGAAAAGATCGCAGGTTCCGTGAATAGTAAGAGAGTATTTTTCAGATAAAGGGAAAAGGTTTTATATGACTGGAAAACCTAGTTATGAAGAATTGGAACAAAGGGTTCGCCAATTAGAAAATGCTGAGCTTGAGCGAAAGATAGCTGAGGACGAGCTTAAGGCAACCAGAGAGAAATTATTAAATTATTCAAACCAGACAGAGCAGTTAAGCCTTGCTGCGGTCTCAATGCTTTCTATAAAAAATGAGCAGGAAATTTTTGATAATATCAGTAAAGCAATTGTTGAGCATTCAGATTTTAAGAGAGTTCTAATATCATTATTTAAAGATGAATCTCCTTATCGTGATATTATAGGTTTTGGAGGGGTGGATGATAATACAATTGATAGATTGAGAAAAATTGAGATGCCAGCCAGTTGGTATGATGAAGTATCAAATCAGGGAGAAAAAATTGGACGGTTAAGTTTCTATATACCACATACTATGAAAGAAATATTAAACCAGAACGCCACTGTTTATGGTTTAGGTCCCACTCCTGTATCGAAGGATTCCTGGCATCCTGAAGATAATCTTTTTGTTAAAATGACAGATCAAAAGGGCAAATTGATTGGTGTGTTTTCAGTTGATGAGTCAAAGTCAGGATTAAAACCTACTGATGAAACTGTCAGGCCGTTAGAAATTTTTGCAAGTCTGATTTCACAAATAATTATACTGAATACAACACTTAAAGAACAAAAGAAACTGGAATTACAGCTTAATCATTCTCAGAAAATGGAAGCTATTGGTACTCTTGCAGGAGGCGTTGCCCATGATCTGAACAATGTATTGAGCGCTCAGGTAGGTTATCCTGATTTAATATTGATGGATCTTCCTGAAAATAGCCCTTTAAGAGAACCCATTTTAATGATTCAGGAGTCCGGACAAAGAGCTGCAGCTATTGTGCAGGATTTGTTGACCATGGCAAGAAAGGGAATGCTTATTACAGATCCGATAAATTTAAATCATGCTGTTGATATTTTTTTTGACTCCCCTGAATATGAACGAATAAAACTGCTTAACCCTGGTGTGATTATCAAAAGCAATCTTGATACAGAGTTGTTCAATATTATGGGGTCACTGGTACATTTGTTCACAATAGTTATGAATCTGGTGAATAACGCAGCAGAGGCAATGCCCAATGGTGGGGAAATTGTCATTTCAACACAAAATCAATATATAGATAAGCCCTTACACGGTTATGACTCCATTGAAGAAGGAGATTATGCGATTCTTTCTGTATCAGACACAGGGGCAGGTATTGCTGAACAAGATATTGAAAGAATATTTGAGCCCTTTTATACCAAAAAAATGATGGGGCGAAGTGGGACAGGGCTGGGCATGGCTGTTGTGTGGGGAACTGTAAAGGATCATAAGGGATATATTGATGTTCAAAGCACTGAAAATTCAGGAACAATCTTTACACTTTATTTTCCAGTAACCAGAAAAGAAACAGGTGATAAAAAAACAGTGTCCGCAATGGAAGAATACATGGGAAAGGGAGAGTCAGTTCTGATTGTGGATGATGTTGAAGAACAGCGTAAGATTGCATCTGATATGTTAGAAAAACTTAGTTATTCCGTTACATCTGTTGCAAGTGGAAAAGAGGCTGTTGATTACATGAAAGAAGAATCAGCAGACCTTATAATTTTAGATATGATAATGGATCCTGGTATTGATGGATGCGAGACATATAAGCAAATTGTTGAATTACACCCGCAACAAAAAGCAATTATCACAAGTGGATTCTCAGAGACTGATAGAGTTAAAGATGCTCAAAGACTTGGCGCAGGACAGTACATTAAAAAGCCATATACATTTGAAAAAATAGGATTTGCTGTAAAGAAAGAACTGGAAAGATAAAAAATGCAAATTTGCAAAAGATAACTATGGGATTAGAACAACAAGGATCAAAACCAACTGGGTATATAGGAAAAATAATCGGTAAGCTAATGAATATTATGCATACTGATTTGTATATAGATTATTTTAAAAATGATTTACCGCCTGAAAAATCAAGAATCCTTGATATAGGATGCGGCGGTGGGAAATTCATTAAATTTTTATCAGATACCAATGATACATACAGGCTTTTTGGGCTTGATCATTCACCGGAAATGGTGGAACTTGCAAAAAGAGTCAACGAGCAGGCAATTGATAATAAGCAGGTAGTAATTATACAAGGGTCTATTGCAAATATCTTAGTAAAAAAGGCTTCCTATGATTTAATTACAGCATTTGAAACAATTCAATTCTGGCCTGATATTGATAAAGTACTTATTGAGATTGCAAGATTATTAAACATTGGTGGTTCTTTTCTGATAATAAACAGATATCCAAAAGAAGGCAGCAAGTGGTGGAAGATGGCTAACATTAAAAGCGGTCAGGAATATAAAGCTAAACTTGAAAAAGCAGGGTTCAGTGATATAACTATTGACCTTGATTTTAAAAAAGGCTGGGTAATTGTAAAGGCAACTAAAGGCTGAAAAGTTGTATACATTTAATATTCGTTAAAACACAGCACTCTTTTGAATGCTGTGTTTCCTGTAAAAATAAACCCCAAGGATAATGGCAAGAATGTCAAATACAGAACGAAAAAGTAAATCTGAAACAGGTACAACAACGAATAATAAAGCAAACAGATTAAATATTATCCACTGTAATCCAAAGATAAGTCCTCCAAACAATAAAGCATGTTTAAAAGGAATTTTTTGATAAATATTCATATCCATTACTGCGTACATAATACCAATCCATGTTCCCATAGCTGCTGTCCATATAAAAGTTCCAAAAGGATTTGTGATATAGGCAGATTCAATATTAAGTATTGAATAAGAAAAATATCTTACTAAAAGATATATTGCAGCGATAATCAGGATAGAAATATATCTTGTTTTTGGCTTAATTTTTTTTGTGGGTGTATCATCAGCAAAATGTTTCCCAAGTAACAGACACATAACTAAAATACCGCAACTGTCCGCAAACCCGGTATAGATTTCTCCGAATAACGAGAGTGAAAACAGGACATGAGCCTCGGTCATTCCTATTATCCATACCCCGCTCATTGCTATCCCAAAAACCATTCCTTTTCGAATTTTAGATCCCCAAAGATTTTTTTGAATTTTAATGAATATAAGCCCTATAATGCCAAATGTCATTACAAGAGCAAAAAAAGCAATAGGAGGGAATAAACCTGATGTTACTACAAGGCTCTGGGTTTTGCTGTTTAAGTTCATTAGCGGATCATTATGTATTTGATGTAAAAGCACAGCTATAATTGTACTGATCATTATGATAAATATAAATTTTAAAGTTTTGTTTTGAAGGTGTCGTCTCATT
Source organism: Desulfobacteraceae bacterium (assembly GCA_023140455.1). Next base: position 5,557 of record JAGLLQ010000442.1, read on the forward strand.
TCTCCTGCCCCCTGATTTTATTTTTAACCCTTTTATGCAATAACAATCAAAGGCTCTTTGCGTTCTCTGACCGCTTCTTTGAGTATGCTGTTCATAACTATTTTTATTAATAAATTAACCCTGGCAACTCTGGCTTTTTCTAAACAATTTCTAACACATGACATGCATCCTATGCACTGACTTTTTGCTGACTTATTTTTATAAACGCCTGTTGGTGATAATATATCCATGGGGCAACTTTTAGAACAGATCCCACATTGGGCACACAATTTTTTATTGTACACAGGTTTGATAGCTGTGTATTTACCGGACTCAGAGATGTTGTCTATATGAATTGGGATATCTTTAAGGGTCAAGTTTTTGCTGGCATTTAAAATTTGTTTCCCAAGCTTTTCTGCCTTTTTTATATCAGATTCGTCTGGCCGTCCCAATGCAGCAGGAATTATATCTGAGTATGAATGTTGACCGATAAATGCACTTGCAGAGTTAACACTAAAACCATTGTAACTAAGAATTTCTACCATATTGTAAAGCGCAGTTCCATAGTCGCGATTACCGTAAACAACAATTGCACTACATTTTTTCCCATTACTTCTAACAGCTTTCAGGCATTTTTTAACTTTGAGTGGGAGTTTACCGGAATGAACAGGAGCTCCCACGATTAAATAATCAATATTGTCTGTTACCATATCTGGAGTAGCAATTATTTTTTCCCTGGTGTCTGATAAAGTCATGTCTATTGTTTGAGGGGCATTGTCACCCATACCCCAAGCAACGGCATTACATATTTTTTTTGTTGTATGTGTTGGAGAGAAATACAGAATCCCTATACGTTTTGTCATTTTTACCTCTTATTTGAGTTTTGTTATCTGGTTGGGTGATTTTAAACCTTATAAAACCACCCAACAGGGGGTAATAAATGATTGAAATCATGTCATGCCAAGTAGAGGCCAGGCAGTGTTTTCAGCCCAGAATTCAATTTTTTTAAAATTTCTGAAATCCCCTTCTGGAATTCCTTTTTTCTTCATTTTAGATCTCATAACCATTTTGTACATCATATTCAGCTTACTGTAATCAAGAACACCTGCAAATGCCTGCATTTCTTTTGGTTTAACTTTTGGAACTGCTTTTAGAACAGGGCTAAAGTAGCTATTGGCAGTGTCTTGCGCTCTTTTTGTGTCAAAATATAATGTCAGGCAGGTTAAATAATAGACTACAGGAATATGTTTTAACTGGTTCTGGTTTTCTTTTATAAATTCTATTGCATTAGAATGCCAGGAAGATGATTTCACTGCACTGCCGATTACAACAGCATCATATGAAGTGACTGTTTTTATATTATCAATATTACGAACATCTACTTTAGCTCCATGTTTGCAAAAAATATCACCTATACTTTGTGCAACTTCAGATGTAGTGCCGCAATGGCTTTGATAGGCAACAAGTATTTTTTTACCATTTGTTCCGCAGCTTGATTCTACGAATTTTACATCATTTGCAAAGGCAGGCTTTGGAGTGATTATTCCCAAAGGGAGTGCAGATGCTCCAATTAAGCCGCTAACAGCCACAGAAGTGTTCACAACAAATTCTCTCCTGTTCATTTTTTCCATTTTTTATATTTTCCTTTCATAACAGGGATATGAATTTTTATGGGATTCAATTCTTTCTTTAATTTTCTCTGTGATAATATTTTTTTGTTTGTCATCAAGAGAGTTATAAAAGGTTGTAAACAAAGCTAAATTTTCTGACAATGCATCTGACATTAATTCTATGTCAGTCTGGATTTTTCCTGATATTACTGCAAGGTCCGGATTCTCTTTGTCAAATTCTGCTATAGCCTGTTGTTTGAATTCCATTCTTGTTTTTATGCCAGTGTCCATGGTCTCTTCTATTTTGGAGTGTAAATTATTATATTGTTTCTGCTGCGTTTCTGACAGATCAAGGGTTTTAACACCTTTATCTATTCTCCAAAGCATAAAATTTCCAATTTCTTTATGCATAAATGGAGGCATTCCTCTTTTATGGAATCCATGCCCGCCCATTTGGCCACACAGAGGACCACGTCCGCATGCACCTGTGATCATCACAAAACTGAATCCTGAGACTACAATTACGAATAGTGAAATACTTACAATTACAAATGTTTTTTTCTTTTTTGTCATTTTAGATCTCCTTGTTGTAATTAGTTTAATATCCAATCCTTTTTAAAAGCCTTTTTTTTTAAGGATAGGTCAAGAATAGATGAAAAATGTAAATCAAATATTTTCAACTTGTAAAAAAATGTAAATTAGTTGTAAAAGAGGTTAATATGATAAAAAAAATTCTTATT
>JAGLLQ010000443.1 GCA_023140455.1 Desulfobacteraceae bacterium
TATCAAGGGTTATAATAATACCAAAGCCCAATGTAACAGCCGATGTTGACAGAGGAAGCATGAAAATCGGATCAAAAAACGATGTCAATTTATTATTTATCTTTGTATCACAAAACCTGATGAAAAATGCTGCACACAAGCCTGTTATAAGGGCTATTATTAATGCTGTCCCTGCGAATAAAAGAGAAAATTTAATGGATTGGAAAGGTGGTATATAAAATATTGAATCTGATCTATTTTCAAAAAGCGCCTTATAAAACATAAGAGATGCTTCGCCATTATAAGTAAACGATTTGATCACAAGAGCTATTAGCGGAATAACACATAAACATATAATAAAAATTACAGTTGCGGTGATGATAATTTTTTCCCTGAAAAGCGCAGGCTTTCTCAGGTTTACCTTTTCAGCATCAGGAATAAACTGTGCTGCTTTTTTTGTAAATAAAGTATAAATCCACATCAATATAAAAGTGAATACAATTTGAATTAAAGATAAAAACGATGCCAGAGGAAGGTTGAACAGATGTGCTGCCTGTCTGTAAATTTCTGTTTCAATGGTTGAATATGAAGGCCCTCCGAGAATCAGAATAATTCCAAAGCTTGAAAAACAAAAAATAAATACAAGGGTTGACGCTGCAAGTATGGCTGGTTTTAGTAAAGGCAGAGTAATATAGAAAAATACCTGCCAGGGGTTTGCCCCTAATACCATTGCAGCCTCTTTGATGCGGCCCTGGAGGCTGCTTAAGAATCCGGTAATAATTCTCAACATCACTGAAAAATTATAAAAAACATGGGCAAGAAGGATTAAGACCAAAGGATATTTACTTTCTCCAAAACAAGCCTGAAAAGCTGCTGCCACAACAATTGCAGGCAAGACAAATGGAATAGAAGAAAAAATTTTAATCAGCTTTTTTCCTTTAAACGCATAATGAGAAAGAACAAAGGCACAGGGCAGAGCACAAATAGGAGTCAGCAAGGTTGAAACACCTGCCTGCCAGAATGTAAACCAAATAATTTTCAACAATCTTGTTGAAGAAAACACTTTATTGAGAAAAGTAAAATCTACAAACTCAAAACCTGTTGCGCTGATCTTGCAAAAACTCTTTAAAAAAATACCTGTTAAAGGATAAAAATAGAAAATAAGAAAAAACACAGCCGGTACAATGCCGGCAAGTGCATAGGGGTGAATATATTTTCTAATGGATATCAAAGTATATTTTCTGTCCATTCACTGATCCATAAATCCCTTTTTGTATCAATTAATTGAGAATCCAAAAAGGCAGGCTCTTTTGTTATTTCAGCATTTTTCTTAAAAACTTCAGGAAGGTTGGCATTATTGTTTGAAGGGAATACAAACATCTGTAGTGGGATATCTTCCTGAAACTCTTTTGATAAAAGAAAATCCATGGTCTTTTTTGCAAGTTCCATATTTGAAGTTCCCTTTAAAATGCCGGCAAATTCAATCTGTCTGAATGCAGAACCATTTTCAATCACAACACCTGTAGGGGCTTTATCTAACTTGCCTTCAGAAAAAAAAACTTCAGCAGCAGGGCTTGATGCATAGCTCACTACAATCGGTCTGTTCCCTTCTGATGCTGCACTGAATTTACCCCAATAGGCTTCTTTCCATCCATTTGTTATCAGTACATCATTAGCTTTAAGTTTTTGCCAGTAATCAATATATCCATTCTCGCCAAATCGGCTGATGGTTGAAAGTAAAAACGCAAGCCCCGGAGAAGATGTTGCAGGGTTTTCAACAACGGTCAGCCCTTTGTATTCATCCTTTATCAAATCTTCCAGCATAACAGGAGGTTTCTTATTATTATCTTTAAACCATTTTATATCATAATTCAGGCAAACATCACCGAAATCCACAGGAATAAGCCTGTTTTCAGAATCCAGCTTTAAGGAGTTATCAATCTCATCTAAATGAAAAGGAGCATATGAAACAAACATATCTGCTTTTAATGCTCTGCTTAAAAATGTATTATCCACCCCGTAAAAAATATCAGCAAAAGGATTATTCTTTGATAAAATTGCCTTATTTAGCGCCTCTCCTGCATCACCTGATTTTAAAATAATAAGTTTTGCATTAAATTTCTCTTCAAACAGGGCAACTACATTTTTACTGATACTGAAACTGTCATGGGTCA
>JAGLLQ010000444.1 GCA_023140455.1 Desulfobacteraceae bacterium
ATAAAAAAAAGGGCGGTGGTTATGAAAAAATTATTTTTAATGTTTGTGATCTTATCGTTTTGTTCTCCCTTTGCTTATGCAACAGTATATAAATACGTTGATGATAATGGTGTCACTGTATACACTGATGATTTTTCTCAGGTTCCAAATAAAAATCGCAAAATAGCAGAAGAATTTGATGAGATAAAAACTACTTCTGATAGTGAAAAAACATTCAATAAAGATCAGGAAAAACCAAAAAAAGAAATTGATTATAACAAATTAAATTTTAATAAATTTAAAGAAGCTCTTGTAAAGAAAAGGGAAGCACTTGATAATGAAATATTGATTTTGAATCGTGAGAAAGAGGAATTATTAAAACTGGAAAAAACTGTAAGAACAAAACAAGGAAAAATAAAATATAAACAAAGAGCAACAGAGTTAAATGAAAAAGTGGAAGCATTTAATCAAAGGCAAAGAGATTTTTCAAAACAATTAGAAGAATATAATAATCGTTTTACAAAAGAATAAATACAGGAGGTAGAATGCGATCAATTAAATTTTTTTTTGTGATAGTAAGTATTTCATTTTTAGGGTTAATTCTTTCTGGGTGTGTTGGAATCACTAATCCACGCACTGATACTGCTAAGCCATCTTCCGTCCAAACTCCAAAGCCAAGTGAACCAACTGCTGTATATTATGAGTTTGAAGATGTGCTTGTCCCAACAGAACTTTCAATTGTTAATACAAAAACAATGGTTATAAGTACTCCGGATTTTGCTTCCGGTGTGCTTACATTGGAAGGACGGGTTGAAAAGAATTCTCTTTTTACTTTTTTTATGAATAATATGATGAAAGATAATTGGATGATTGAGAGCAGTATTAAATCACCCGGGGTTACTATCCTTGTTTTTAAAAAAGCTTCAAGATCTGCTGTTATAACTTTTCAGGATACACAATTTAATAATACAATAGTTCAGATCGGCGTCGCCCCGATACTTGGCTCCGGTCAAAGAAATTAATTTCCCATGGATTTTACGAATAAAAATATTCTTGTTGGTGTGTGTGGAGGCATAGCTGCCTATAAAATTGCTGAACTTGTGCGTATTTTTAAACGGCAGGGCGCTAATGTTAATGTTATTATGACCCATAGTGCTGCAAAGTTTGTCAGCAAAACTACATTTCAGGTGCTTTCAGAAAATAATGTCCTTATTGATCTGTTTGAGGAAGGAGAGTCAAAGGGTAGTGCAGGAATAAAACACATTGACCTTGCGACCAATGCAGATGCTGTTGTTATTGCACCGGCCACGGCAAACATTATAGCAAAGCTTGCAACAGGTATTGCTGATGACGCCCTTTCCACAACAATGTTAGCTGTTACAGCACCTGTTATGGTGTGTCCTGCAATGAACACAAATATGTATGAGAATTTGCGGGTTCAGAGAAACCTTGATATATTGACTGAAGATGGCTTTTATGTGCTTGAGCCGGATTTTGGTGAGCTTGCATGTAAAGTAACAGGACCCGGAAGACTACCTGATCCTAAATATATTGTTGACAGACTTGAATCATTTTTAAGCATTAAGGATTTAAAAGATAAAAAGGTTCTTATTTCTGCAGGGCCTACGCTTGAAGCAATTGACCCGGTCAGATACATAAGTAATCATTCTTCCGGAAAGATGGGGTATCAAATTGCAAGAGCTGCAGAAAGACGAGGGGGGAAGGTGATTCTTGTTTCAGGACCGGTTGCCATAGACCCGCCGTCAAATGTGCAAATGATTAATATAGAATCTTGTGATCAGATGGCTGAGAATATGCTTGATAAAGCAAAGACAGCTGATATTATTATTAAAGTTGCTGCTGTGGCAGATTATAAGCCAAAAGATATTGCTTCAGGTAAAATAAAGAAAAAAGATTTAAAGGATGGATTTAATATATCATTTGAAGAGAACATTGATATTTTAAAATCTATTGGGGAAAAAAAGAGAAAAAACCAGTTCTTAGTCGGATTTGCAGCTGAGACAAATGACCTTGAAAAAAATGCCTGTTTGAAAATTGAAAAAAAGAATCTTGATATGATTGTTGCAAACCCTATTGGACTTCCTGGCGCAGGTTTTAAAGAAGACACAAATAAGATACATATTTTTTATAAAGACGGCACTTCAGAAGATTTTGCTCTAATGGCAAAGAAAACCATTGCTGATATTTTAATAGATAGAATCATTGCAAGAATCGGATAGAGTTTGGAATCACTATTAAAGGATATTTCTCAGTATTTTGAATTTTTGAGAGACAGCGGTCAGGAAAAATTCAATATTTCAGATAAATCTAAAACCATTGTTGATGAATGGTGGGTTTCCTCTGAGGGTGAAGAGAATTCAAATATCTATATTATTGACAGTAAATCTGGTTTTTTCTCTGGAGAATCAGGCAAGCTTTTAATAAAGATATTACATGCAATGAATCTTACTAAAGAATCAGTCTGTATATGTGATATCACCTCTTCTGATGCCTTAGTCAGAAAAATATTAAGAGTTAAGCCCAAAGTCGTTATCACCTTGGGACAAGAAGCTGCAAATTCGATTTTAAATAATAATACCCGTTTAGAATATTTACGTGGCAGATTCCATGAGATTTATGGTATAAAAGTTATGCCAACCTGGCATCCTTTGTATCTTCTGGATAATTTGGGTAATGCGGATAAAAAAAGAGATGTCTGGGAAGATATGAAAATTGTTATGAAATTCCTTGGGTTATAATGCAAGCAAATTCCTTTATAAATGTTTTTATAGACACATTAGCTGCTGAAAAAGGGTATTCTGATCATACTCTGAGAGCTTATAAAAAAGATGTTCAGGATTTTGCTGAATTTTTTTTTGAAGAAGATACCTTTTCTGATGAGTCGTTATTAAAGCTATTAAAGGATGAATCAAGAAACTCTGTAAGGGAATATCTTACAAATCTTGTAAAATCAGGAATAAAAAAACGTTCAATAGCAAGAAAACTTTCTGGGTTAAATACTTTTTTCGATTATCTTGTAAAAATAGGAAAGCTTAAGTTGAACCCGGGAGATGGTATTACTATCCCAAAATTTGAGAAAAGCATTCCTCATTTTTTAAGTATTGATGACCTTTTCAGGCTGCTTGATTCAATTAAAACTGATACCTGGCTCGAGAAAAGAAATCTTGCAATCTTTGAAACCTTTTATTCTACAGGAGTGCGCGTTTCTGAAATTGAAGGGCTTAACCTTAAGGATGTTGACTTTGATAATAAAATGATAATAGTTTTTGGAAAGGGATCAAAACAGAGAATAATTCCAATTGGGGATAGGGCACTTAATGCTATAACTGATTATAGAAAGCGTTTCCCAAAAGATTTTATTCCTTTGTTTTTAAATAAAAATCATACAAGGCTTTCTTCAAGATCAATAGGGCGGATTTTAGAAAAGCTTGTTATTGATTGTGAGCTTAATGTGCCTGTCACTCCGCATACGTTACGTCATTCATTTGCCACACATATGCTGGATTCAGGTGCCGATTTGCGTGGGATCCAGGAAATTTTGGGACATGCAAGTCTTTCGACAACACAGATTTACACCCATGTGAGTTTGGAGAGATTAAACCAAGTGTATGATAAGGCTCATCCAAGAAGTTAAAGATAGGGAGTTAATAATTAGGAACAGGAGTATCTAATGACTGAACAATTTCATGGTACAACAATACTTGCATTGCGTCATAAGAAAAAGGTTGTCGTTGCAGGTGATGGCCAGGTCACACTTGGCAATACAATTACAAAACATAAAGCAAAAAAAGTAAGAAGAATATATAATGAAAAAATAATTACAGGGTTTGCAGGTGCCACGGCTGATGCCCTTACTCTTTCAGAAAAGCTTGAGAAAAAGCTTGAAAGATATAATGGGAACCTGACACGTGCGGCTGTCGAACTTGCAAGGGAGTGGCGAACTGATAAATATCTAAGGCGTCTTGAAGCTATGATGATTGCAGCAGATAAAGAAAATACTTATTTACTTTCAGGTAACGGAGATGTGATTGAACCGGATTATGGAGTTATCAGTATAGGCTCAGGAAGTGCACCGGCACAAGCTGCTGCAAGCGCCTTAATGAAACATACAGATCTTGACCCTGTAGCAATTACACAAGAAGCTATGGAAATAGCAGCTTCAATATGTATTTATACTAATTCTGAAATAACAATAGAAGAGATTTAATAATGAAGGATTTAAAACCAAGTCAGATTGTAGATGAACTTAACAAATATATTATAGGGCAGGATAATGCAAAAAAAGCTGTGGCAATTGCCTTACGAAACAGATGGAGAAGAATGCAGCTTGATCCTGAGTTGCAGGAAGAGATAGCTCCTAAAAATATTATTTTAATAGGAACAACAGGTATAGGTAAAACCGAGATTGCAAGAAGACTTGCAAAATTAACAGATTCTCCTTTTTATAAGGTGGAGGCTTCAAAATTTACTGAAGTCGGATATGTTGGACGAGATGTAGAATCAATGATTCGAGATCTGGTTGAACTTACTGTGAATAAGCTAAAAGTAAAGGAACAGGGGCATGTTCAGGAAAAGGCATGCCAAATTGCCGAAGAAAGAGTTCTTGATTTGCTTCTTCCTCCAAATGATAAAAAACCTTTGGATTCTGATCTGGATTCTGAGTCTGATAATTCAGGTGCCAATACAAGAAAAAAACTTAAGACTATGTTGCAAAATGGCAAACTTGATTCAAGAGAAATAGAGCTTGATGTAAGTGATAGCACAACACCTGTTGTGGAGATATTTTCCAATGCCGGGCTGGAAGAGATGGGTGTAAACATGAAAGACATGCTTGGGAATCTTATGCCAAAGAATACCAAGAGGCGTAAAGTTAAGGTTTCTGATGCTTTAAAAATTATTGCCGGAGAAGAAGCAGCTCATCTTGTGGATATGGAAAAAGTAAAAACAGATGCAGTCTATATGGTGGAACAGTCCGGGATTAT
>JAGLLQ010000445.1 GCA_023140455.1 Desulfobacteraceae bacterium
TATTTATATACAAAGAAAGGTTAATAGTTACAGGTTTCATGTTACATTTTCCTATATGCTTTGTGCTGTACCTAAAGCACTTGAGTAAAATGATAATAACTTATGTACTGACTTCACCCTAAAGGCCTGGTCAAAATGAACAAGTTTTGATTCATCAATAATTTTGAATTCAACAGGGTTGATATCTTCTAATAACTGCTCTATCTGAAAATCAGATTTAATGTGGGATGCAATGAAAAATTTATCAATATCAAAGTCAGGGCATTTGGTAAAAAAATATTGCAGGAGCATGTCCATATCCTCTACGGCACTTGCACCTTTGCCACTGATCAATCCTTTTTTGATCACTTTATAAAAAATCGGGATGCCATTTGAAAAAACAAAGGCAGTCAGGCTATCATCAAAAAGACTAAGATAGAAATTGTTGCCAATTTCAGGAATTTTTTCAGCATAAAAATTGAAGCGGTTCAATCCCACAGGAGCAAGCAATACAGTAGAACCTCCACTTTTCTTTATAATTCGTTCATACTGTTCCAGAACGTTATTCATACCAAGAACAATAAGAAAAACATAATAATTTTCGCTGTTTTTACCCATATTTTCCCAGGATATCCTCAATTCTTGAACAGGAATACTTAAAGAATCTGCAATACTCCACATCACCATATCTTTAATCTCCTGCTCTTTTGCGGGCAGCTCTCTGAATTTTTTAATTAAAACTTTAAAGCAGGCATCAGGCAATGAAACACCAATTGATTTAGTTTTAATCTTCTTAAGACCTTTTTTCATACAATGGATAAATACCTTTTCGTCCAGAATATTTTCTTTTTTAAACAACGGCTTTATAACATTCGGCGCTACAATAACATTAGATAAGTTTTGGACTGAACATAAATTTCTCTTTTTAATAACCTGCGCCAAAATTATTTTTTCGCCTAATATTTCAATGCCTGTCTTTACCTGGCTAACCGAAAAATGTTTCATCACATATTATCCTGATCTATAAATGTAACCCTGTTGACTTCTTCAAGGGTTGTCACACCCCTGATCATTTCATTTATAGCTGCATCTCTTAAAAAGACAACTCCTTTGCTTAATGCCTTTTTTTTCATAGCAGACACAGACATTCTTTTTATAAACATTTCCCTCATATCTCCGTCAAGCTCTACATGCTCAATTATAGCTTTTCTGCCGCTGTACCCCGTGCCTTTACACCTTTCGCATCCATAAGATTTATAATAAGTATATTTTTTATATTGTGCAGGGTCAAGCCCGGATTCAGCAAGAAACAGGTCAGAAATTTCTCTTTCGACTCTACAATCACAAAGCACCCGAATCAACCGCTGGGCAACAATGCAATTTAACGCAGAAACCAGGTTGTAAGGTTCAATCCCCATATGAATAAACCTGTTAACCACCTCAAACGAAGTATTAGCATGAACCGTTGTAAATACCTGGTGACCAGTCAGTGCTGACTGTATAGCAATTTGTGCTGTCTCCGAATCTCTGATCTCGCCCAGCAGGATTTTATCCGGATCATGACGAAGGATTGATCGCAGGCCGCGGGAGAATGTCAGTCCTTTTTTTTTATTAACAGGAATTTGCATAATACCTTCCAGTTGATATTCTACCGGATCTTCAATGGTAATAATCTTTGTATTCTTGGTATTAACCTCTGATAAGGCGCGATATAGGGTCGTTGTTTTCCCGCTTCCTGTTGGTCCTGTCATCAAAAACATGCCATAAGGCGCCTTGATTTGCCGTCTTAACCTGAACAATTCACGTTTATCAAGCTTCAACCCTTCAAGACTGAGATCACTTGTTGTGAGAGTCATTCGCTGTTGATCCAGAATTCTTATTACAGCATTCTCCCCAAATATAGTCGGCAATATGGAAATCCTGAAATCAACAAACCTGTTCATAATCTTTAATTTGAACCTGCCGTCCTGGGGAATCCGTTTCTCTGAAATATCAAGTTCCGACATTACCTTTAGTCTGGATATCACAGGATTCATATTTCCCATATCCAAAGGATCAATTATCTGATACAGCATACCATCAATCCTGTATCTGATAATCAGCCCTTGGGCTGATCCTTCAAAATGTATATCAGAGGCGTTTTTGCTGATAGCATCAAGAATTGTTGAATCAACTAATTTTACAATAGGACTCTCTTGCGAAGATACCTTTTCAGTAGAAATTTCATAGTCCCCCGTATCTGATTCTCTAACCAAAGGCAGCCGCATTTCTTCTGAAATATCAATCATATTCCTGGACGATTCCAGCGTTTTAATAAACGCATCTAATTTTTTATGACTGACAACAACAAAAGTAAACTCATATTCTATAAGGACTTCAATTTCTTCTACAACACGGAAATAATCAACAGGATCAGCAATAGCAAAAACCAGAACATCGTCCAAAAAACTGAATGGAACAATTTTATTTTTTATTATAAAGTCAAGGCTTAACATACTTAACAATTCAGGCTGATCCATATTATTGATCTTCGCATATTTACAGGAAAACTGTTTAGCAATAAGCCTGGCTAATTGTTCATCTGTAATCAACCCCTCTTCAAAACAGAACTGCCCCATCCTCCTGTCAGCAATATTTTGTTTGATAAGAATGGCCGCTTTTTGTTCCTGAGTAATAAAACCCAGTTCAACAGCAATGTCACCAATCAGCTTTTTCTTTTTAAGTTTCAAATTTGTCATTGTTTTATGCCATAACTTCTGCCAATTGAAAAATCGGCATATACATAGCAACTATAATAAACCCGATAATAAAACCCATCAATATCATGAGAACAGGTTCAATGGTTGAAGCCACAATAGTAAGTTTATTCTCTACTTCTCTTTCGTAAAAATATGCAACATCCTTTAATACTTTTTCCAGGCTTCCACCTTCTTCTCCGGCTGCAAACATTCTCAATGCCATATCCGGAAAAACTTCAGTTCTACCAAGAGCGTTGGCAAATCCATCTCCCTGCTCAATCTCATACGCTGCATTTTGGATTTTGTCCATCATAAAACTATTTTTTATAAGCCGGCATGAAATATTTATTGCCTGGTTTAAAGGGGTTCCCCCGGCCAAAACAGTTGAAAGGGAAGATGAAAAGAGTGCTGTCGAATATATAATGGAAAGTTCCCCGACAAATGGCAACTTTAAATAATGGGTATCAAAAAATAACTTCCCATATTCTGTTCCTAAAAAGTAATAGATACCATACACCAACAAAATAATAGCGCTGATAATAGCCCACCAATAAAAGCGAATCAGATCACTGAACTGAAGCAAAATCTTGGTGAAAAGTGGCAGGTCAGCATTGGCCTCCACAAAACTTCCTGTAATAACTGGAACAACAAAAACAATCAAAAATATCATCACAGATATTGAACAAATAGTTAAAATTGCCGGATAAACTGATGCAGCCTTTATTTTCTGCCGAATAAGCCTGGAGCGCTCAAAATATTCAAGAAACTCTTCAATTGCATCGGGGATGCTCCCGCTGATCTCCCCTGAGCGTAAAACTGCGATATAAAGTGGTGAAAAAAAACTTTCATGCTTTTCAAATGCAGCCGGTAGAGATTCACCCTCGGAGATATCATTCCTGATGCTCTTTAAAATATTTGTAAAATAAGAGCCTCTCTGATTTTCAATAATCCCGTCAAAGGCAACTACAGCAGGTAGCCCTGCCCTAAGTAAAGTTAAAAACTCCTGATTAAAAGAATAGAAATCCTTTACCTTGAGTTTTTGTCTGCTGAAAACAGCAGCAAAGGAGAAATGATCAGATGTTTTTTCAGCATCAACCAGAAACCTGCCCTCTCTTGCAATCATTTTCTTCAAAGAAGACACAGATCCTGACTGAATAACTCTTTCCATCATCTGTCCATCTTTTGAAGTAATTTTGCATCGATAAGCCGGCATAATAATTCTCCTTTAGAGATAATATCTTAAAAGCATACCAAAAAGCTTATCAAAAGGCAATGTCAAAAGAAAAAATCACTTTTTAAGCATTACATCATCAAGATAAATAATTTTATTTTCCTTCTGAGAAATTACAAAAATTCCAAACCCATTGATCTCATTCATGTTCATTTTTCGCCTTAATGGCGCTTTGTATACCTCATTTAAATTGACTTCTATTGGATTCCAACCCGTAAAAAGGGTATATGTCTTGTTAAATCTGTCAGTATAGGCCTGTTCACCTTCTGTATGTTTTTTATCATGTATTCTGCATGTTATTTTAA
>JAGLLQ010000446.1 GCA_023140455.1 Desulfobacteraceae bacterium
CAATATTCACCAGATGATTAAATTCCCCACGATAGGAAGAAACTGAAATAATCCAATCAAGCGGTTTAAAATAAACCATATATAATGCTTTTGGTCGCTCGTGCACTTCGCCTGGATTTTTCCAGTCATATTCAAGATAACCATCCTTGATTTCCATCTGTTTTTTAACAAAATCAAATCCTGAAACATCAGAATTCCTTACTTTATCATTTGGATGGATTATGACGATCCCTTTGCTGTTCAGACAATAAATATAGCCGCTGATACCTATAGACTGGCTTAAGAATATCTCTTCAATAATTTCAATCGCCTCGGATCTGCTTAATAATCCAGATTTATGTTTACTATAATAATAGCTGGCAATATCCATATTTTTCTCAGCAATGGCATGGAGCCTGTTTTCTATTGAAACCCTGGCAGACGTTTCTATCAGGTTTACCAGAGAGTCGGTTGTATCATGCAGTTCTTTTTCAATACCTGTTTGAAGTATTTTCTTAACCTGGAAATACGCGATACTACTGCCAAATAAAATCAATGGTATAAAAACAAACATGAAAGTGACCAACAGCTTGTTTTTAAATCTTAATCTTTTAAATAGCATTAGATGTTTTACCTTTGAGATAAGTTTTCTAAATCAATTAAAATATGTTCTTGCTCCGGCATAATACTTTTTATAATATGAAGAATAAAGAGATTGCGAGCAAACAGTTTTCCCTTTACCTGGTGCATGAACAAATCTAGAATTACCAGTGTAAATTCCTACGTGAGACACATCCCTGCCCCGGGTTTTAAAAAAAACAAGATCTCCTTTTTGTAAATCTTTTTTCAGTACAAACCGCCCTGTTTTAAACTGTTCACCTGATGTTCTTGGTAGCATAATTCCTGATTCACGATAAACAGAAGAAGTAAGTCCGCTGCAATCAAATCCTTTTACAGAGTCTTCACCTCCCCAACTATATGGCACTCCAATATATTTATTGGTAGTATTAAAAATTTTCTCTCTTATTTGAGATGTTTGAGTATGCTTATTTTCATATTTTTCAGGCAGAACTATAAAGTATTCATCAATAACATTCATACTTTTCAGTTTCTGCGCCTTTTTATGAGCATTCTTTGTTGAAGAATAACTGCCAAATCTCACCTTGAAAAATCCATCTTGATCTTTAAAACTAAATGCATCAACATATTTATCAAGTTTCCTGCTGTATGCGTCAGCATTGTTAAAACTTTGGAAAGCACCGACTTGTATTGAATACTCAACAAGTTGTGTTTTTGAATAATCTGTTCTTTGGGATACTTTTGCAGGTTCTCTTTTTAAAGGCGGAGGCTGCAGGCTAACTCTTGAGGAACAAGCAAAAAAGCTAACAAGACAAAATATGATCAATATGAACTTTATTATATTCCACATAAACTATATTATACTTAACTCAATTCGAAAAACAAGGATTTAAAAGGCTTCAGGATTGCCTTGATGCCTCAAGTGTTTTTTTAACTGCAAGTGACAGATCTATTAATTCATATGGCTTTTTCAAATATTCTTTTACTCCTATTGCCTTTGCTTTCTCTTCAGACATGATTTCACTATATCCTGTACATAAAATTACAGGCAGATCAGGATTAAGCTTACAAACTTCTTTAATAAGCTTTCTGCCTGTCATACCAGGCATGGCCATATCCGTGATCATGAGGTCAATTCTAACTTTACCAACTTCAAAATATCCCAAAGCATCTTTTCCGGATACGGCTGTCATCACAGAATATCCTGCACTTGTAAGCATTTTTTGACCTATTCTAACTATATCCTGCTCATCATCAACAAAAAGGATATTCCCCTCTCCTCTTACAAGTTTTTTATTGTCCACAATTCTTTGGACTTCATATATAGTCCTGTCAATCACCGGAAAATATAGATAAAAAGTTGAGCCTTTATCAAGTTTGCTTTCTACTTTGATATGTCCATTATGAGCTTTTACAATCCCGATACATGTGGCAAGGCCAAACCCTGTTCCTTTTCCTTGTTGTTTAGTTGTGAAATATGGATCGAAAATTCTTGTTTTGACCTTATGTCTCATTCCATGCCCTGTGTCTGCCACTTTCAATTCTAAATATGCACCTGGTTCCATATTAAGGAAATTACTGGCAAAATCTGCATCGAGATCAACATTATTAAGACAAATGTTAAGAGTCCCGATATCATCTTTTTCCATTGCGTGCATTGCATTTGTGCAAAGGTTCATAACTATTTGATGTATTTGAGTCGAGTCTGCATTAATATATTTCAAATTATTTCCAATCTCTTCAATTATTTTAATATTTGAAGGAAAAGTAGATTTGATTAATTTCAAGGCTTCTTTTACAACACTGCCTATGTTAATAGGTTTAACTCCAACTGACTGAGTTTTTCTTGTTGCTGTCAAAATCTGATTTACTAAATCTCTTGCTCTATGCCCTGAACCACGAATCAATTCAAATGCTTCTTTTATCTCACCTTCTTCTTTAAGATCAAGAAGTGCAAGTTCAGAACTGCCAATAATGGATGTCAAAATATTATTAAAATCATGGGTGATACCGGCGGCAAGAGTGCCTATAGCTTCCATTCTTTGCGCCTGACGCAATTCATCTTCAATATTTTTCTGTTTTGAAATATCTCTAATAAAAGCAAGACTTGCCGACTTGTTCTCCCAGTCAACTGCAACTGATTTGATTTCAACCCATACAATACTCTCATCATCTCGCACCAGTCTTGCTCTGTAATGCCCATCGCGCTGTTTTAGAAGTATATTATTTTCATGATTCACTATTACATTCTCAACATCATCAGGATGAATATAATCAAAAAACTTTTGAGGTACTGATTCTTTATTCTCAATTTGTAATAAATCAAGTAATTCTTTATTAACAAATTTAATCCTGTCATCCTGAACTACTACAATCCCATCTCCGGCATTTTCAACAAGAAGTCTGTATTTTTTTTCGCTTTGGGCAAGTTTATTATATTTCTCCTGCATTTCTTTATAATCTGCATCACCAACAGGATCAGCATGTGAAGGGATAATATTTTTTGACAAGCTTTTCATAAGATACTTTAGCCCTTGAAGTACTAAATTAGTTATTAAGCTTATGGATAATTACGAAATTATATATTAAACTTATTAAACAATAACACATTTCTTAAAAAAATTGGATTTTTTTTAAAAAACGTTGCAAAACTAATATATATAATTGTATGTTTATCAATTAAAATTTTAAGGAATACTATGCCGGAACTATTTAAGAATAAGAGATTAACAATCACCCTGAATCAAAAAGGTTATAACAAATATACCAAAATAAGCTTCCCTGTAAAATATGGTATTTATTCTGAGATAGAAACAAAAGAATATATATTCCAGTTCAACCTGAATCATGAAATTATAAGGGCGAAAAACAAAACACATTCATGGCTGAACCCCTCTGAATGGCTGAAAAGAACAATTGGCCATGATTGGATTTATTATTCTACCGGCGGGTATTCAGGAGTTTTTGAAGCTATTGGAGAATATTATCTTCCCAATTTTCAATACCCTACAAATTCCCTGATTGGAGGACAGCCTTTCAAAGAACCCGAGGTAGAAAAAATAGTTACAAAATGGCATCATATACTGGGAAACATCTCTCAAGAGAATGAACTGCCATATGAATTCCAGACCTTTCTTAACAGAGTCCTTGATAACTCAAATAAACAATTATCTAAAAAGGCAGAAAAACTATTTCAAATATTAAATCGAAGAAGCAGCGTTCTGCCTCCAGATGCACGCCATGTTGATTATGATGTAATACCTCTAAATATCTCAAATGGCTGTCTATACAATTGCCGATTTTGTCGCGTGAAAACAGAAGAACCTTTTTCGCTGATAAACACAGCTACAATTTCAAACCAGATCAAAGAGCTAAAAGAACTGTATAACAATGATATCGTAAACTACAATTCAATCTTTTTAGGTGAACATGATGCTCTTAACGCGCCTTCAGATCTTATCATGTTTGCAGCCAGTGAATCACATTCTCAATTAGGCTTTGAACACTCATACATGGGACAAAGTAATCTCTTCTTATTTGGAAGTGTTGACGCGCTTTTAAACAAAAATAAAGACGATTTTGATAAATTTGCAACACTTCCGTTTAAAATATATATTAATATCGGGCTGGAATCTGTGGATCAGGAGACTTTAGACTTCCTTGGGAAACCACTTACAAGCAAAAAGGTAATTGAAGCTTATAAACTGATACGGGATATTAATACAGGATACGACAATATTGAAATCTCATCAAACTTTATCATTGATGACAATTTGCCGGAAAATCATTATTCATCTTTTCTTGATCTTTTAAAAAAAGAATGTACGCTTTTTAGAAGCAAAGGAGATGTTTATCTGTCGCCTTTACGCATGAACAGGCCCTCAAGGGAAGAGCTTTTCAAGTTTAATGAAATAAAAATCAAAAGCCCTGCGCCAACATTCCTTTATATTATTCAACGGTTGTAACCTTGATTTTAAATAAGTTTAATGTTAGCTATTCTACCCATGAAAACTATAAAAAAAGTCTCTGTGCATGGTGGGCACAGCAAAGAATTTTGTCTTCATGCAGAAGATTTACTTGAGGATATAATAAAAAAATATATTGAAGAAAATTTTACCTGGGTTGGAATAACTGAACACTGCCCGCCTATTGATAGTGATTTAAGATTTCCAGATGAAAAAAAGGCAAATATTTCAGCAGATCAGTTAAGAAAACAATTTAAAGATTATATTTTAAAAATAAATATACTAAAGGAAAAATACTCCTCTAAAATTAAAATATTAATTGGCTTTGAAAGTGAAGCATATGATGGATATATTGATTATACAAAAGGACTTATTAAAACCTATAAACCTGATTACATTGTAGGTTCTGTTCATCACATTGATAATATTTGTTTTGATTTTTCAAAAACAATGTACGGGAACGCGGTTAAAGCATCAGGCAGTATAAATTCAATGTATGAAAAATATTTTGATAAGCAATATGAACTAATCACTCATTTAAAGCCGTCAGTTATAGGACATTTCGATTTAATCAGAATTTTTGACCCGGATTATAAAAAACACATTAAAAGCAAAAAAACCTGGGGTAAAATTGTCAGAAATCTAAAAGCCTGTAAAGAGAATGACCTTATTTTGGATTTTAACACCAGAGCCTTAAAGAAAAATGCCAGCGAGCCT
>JAGLLQ010000447.1 GCA_023140455.1 Desulfobacteraceae bacterium
TTTCAAAACTTGGTGATTTTGATTTAAAAATGATAGAATTTGCGAAAAATTTTATAAATTATAAAACAAGTTCGCCAGAGCTTGTTTTTATCCATGAGCAGGATAGAGTTTTAATCTTTAAACGTAATAATCTTATATTTGCTTTTAATTTTAATAGTATAAATTCCTTTTCGGATTACACGTTTAATGCTACTCCTGGAAAATATAAAATGGTATTTAACACTGATATGCCCGGCTTTGGTGGTAAGGATAGACTTTATTCTGATCAAGTGCATTTTACAATTGCTGATTCAAAATTAAGCCTTTATCTTCCAACAAGAACTGCCCAGATAATCGCATTAGAGAATGAAACCAAAATTTCTAATAAAACCCAAGAGTAATTTTTAACCATTACGAATTTACTTGAAATTTGAGCAAAATATCTCTATGATATTACCTACAGCAGTTAATTCAAGGATATGTGTAATTCAAGTTTATGGATAAAAATATTAAAATATTAATAGTTGACGATTATACTGCCTCAAGAAATTTTCTTGAGGCAGTTTTAAAAGATGAAGGCTATACAAATTTCATGGGCTTTAGCTCTCCTGAAAAACTATTTAATTCCTTCGAGCAAGATACTGAAATTATTTTATTGGATATTAAACTAATTTATAAACATGGCCGTAAGATAATTACTGATATTAAAAACAATAAAAATTTTTTTGAGGTTCCAATAGTTATGATAAGCGGAACTGATGATGAATCAGGCCTAAAAAAAGCCTTTGATGCCGGTGCTATTGATTACATTTCAAAACCAGTTAATAAAACAACTCTTCGGGCGAGAATAGAAGCGACACTAAAATTAAAAGAAGAAATTGCAAAACAAAAAGAACTCGCAAGATTTGATCCGTTAACAAAACTTCCAAACCGTTTGTTTTTTCATGAACAATTGACGTTGGCAATGAAACGTGCTCTGCGAAATAATTTGCAGATAGCTGTATTAGTAGTTGATTTGGATCATTTCAAAATGGTCAATGATACCTTTGGTCATTCTGCAGGAGATAAACTGCTTATTGAGATTGCTAAAAGAATGCAGGATTGTGTTAGAGAGACTGATACCATTGCAAGAATGAGTGGAGACGAATTTTTTATAATCCTTGAAAATATTGAAAAAAAATCTACAGTTATAGAAATTGTAAATCGGCTGGTGAATTCAGTTAAAACTCCTTTCGTACTAGGTGAGAATGAAGCTTATGTTGGTTTGAGTATTGGTATAAGCCTGTCTACACCAGATATTACATCTGAAATACTTATTCGAAACGCTGATATTGCAATGTATGATGTAAAAGAACATGGACGTAATAATTATAAATTTTTTACTGAAAAGATGAATAATTATATCTCCAAAAAAGTTCAACTTATTAAATTACTTTATGATGCTCTTGAAAATAATGAATTTGAATTAAATTATCAACCTAAAATAAATATTAAGACAAATAAAATCACTGGAATTGAGGCTCTTCTGCGATGGAATCATCCAGGAAAAGAATTTATTCCATCAAATGTATTTATTCCTTTTTTAGAAGAGATTGGTTTGATAAATCAAATTGGTGAATGGGTTCTTAGAAAAGCCTGTGAACAAAATTTAATTTGGCAAAAAAAAGGACTTGCCAAAATTCCTATTTCCATAAATATCTCTCCCATACAATTTCATGACCCAAAATTATCCACTAAAATCAGGCAAATCTTAAAAGCTACTCAACTTGATCCAAGATTTCTTGAAATCGAAATAAATGAAGGTGTTTTTGTTGTAGATGATGATATTGTTAAAAATACCTTGCTAAGTCTTAAAAAATACGGCGTCAATATGATTATAATGGATGATTTCGGTTCTGGGTATTCTTCAATTGGTTATTTGAAAAAATTTCCAATTGATGCGATTAAAATTGAAAAAACATTTGTCCAAAATATCATAAACAATCCAAGCAATGCTGCTCTGGTTTCAGCTATCGCTGCCATGGGGATTGCACTTGAATTAACAAGCGTAATAGCAGTTGGCGTAGAAAATGAATCTCAAATTCCATTTTTAAGACATATGGGTTGTGATTCTTATCAGGGCTTTCTATCAAGTCCACCAGTATCAGCAGATAAAATTGAAATTTTATTAAAAACTCAATCACAAGATACAGCAAAGGGAACAATCATTTATGGTCATAATCATTCTGATTTAAACCTGCATATTCTCTTTGTTGATGATTTCCCCACTAATATTCAAATTGCATTAAAGCTTTTACAAAATTCCGGATATAAAATTGATACTGCTGTTGACGGTAAAGAAGCGGTTGAATTGTTCTTAACTCAAGGTCCCTACGATTTAATTTTTATGGATCTTCAAATGCCTAAATTCGATGGGTATGAAGCTACAAAAAAAATACGTGAATCTGAAAAGAACTCCCGCGTCCCGATTATTGCCATGACTGCATATGATATGGAAGGAGTAAAGGATCGTTGTCTATCTGCTGGTATGGATGATTTTATTGCCAAACCTTTTAGATTAAAAGATTTTAATATTATTGTTGAAAAATGGAAGAAAACTTTTTCTAAGTAATTTTTCGAATTTTTTACCTTGTTAAAAATAAGTAAATTAGTTAAACTTTCTATATGATTATTAAAGATTCCATTATTTTTATTACCTTAATACTATGAAACTTTTTGATAGAGTTCTTGCATTAGGAAACCTTGTAGGTCTTGCAGAGATGGCATATATCGAAGCTGACTGTGACCTGAATATACTAACATGGAATGCCGGTGCTGTTAAACTTTTTGGGTATTCTGAACAAGAAGCAATGTCCAGAACCATGGATATGTTGGTTCCAATAAATAAAGATGAATTGTTAAAATGTGTAAAACCTGAAGAAATCACTAAAAGTATTCTTAATGAAAATGGTGAAAAAATTTGGTATGATTTTTTTATTACCCCAATTGTAAGCTTGAAAGGCGAGACTCTCGGGGTTTCTCTGTTAGTAAAAGACATATCAAAAGAAATTCAAATGGATTCTGATCTAAGTGAATACAGAAAACAACTCCAACAAATATATGAATTTGCCCCTGTGGGAATTTATAAAGCTGATTTTGAAGGAAATTTCACACTTGCTAATTCTGAATTTGCGTGGATGTTAGGATATGATTCCATAAATGTCCTTATCAAAAAAAATAAAAAAAATTTCTTTAGTATGTTTACAGATAAAGAAAAGGCAAACGAATTTAGATATTCTTTAAAAGAAACTGATCAGGTAAATCGGTTCCGTTGCCAGCTTAATAAAAAAAATGGATCTTCCTTATGGACACTTTCCTATGCAAAACTTGTTCGTGACAAAGAGAATCGGGATGCCGGGTTTAATGGTTTTTCTATTGATATTAGTGAAACTATCCGTGCCGAGAATGCTCTCAAAGAAGCCAATGAAAAATTAATGCTTTTATCAGTTCAAGATGGTTTAACAAAAATACCTAATAGAAGAAAATTTGATGACTTTTTATTGAATGAATGGGCAAGGCACAGCCGTGATAAGAATGAAATTGCAGTAATAATATGTGATATTGATTTTTTTAAATATTATAACGATACTTATGGACATCAGGAAGGTGACGATTGCCTGATAAAAGTTGCTGAAGCTATTAAAAACAGTGTTTTCCGTCCTACTGATCTTGCAGCACGTTATGGAGGAGAAGAATTTTCTGTTGTATTGCCACAAACAAATGCTACAGGAGCTTTAAAAGTTGCTCAAAATCTAAATAAATGTATTGAAAATCTTAAACTTCCTCACAAAAGTTCAAAAGTTGCTGACTATGTTACTTTAAGCGTTGGAGCATCCAGTACTATTCCAAATGATAATATATCTTTTGAAGATTTATTGCTTAGAGCAGATGAAGCTCTTTATAAGGCAAAAGAAACCGGACGTAATAAAGCAGTTTATAAACCAATTTAACCTTATGTGAATTAAAAGTGCAAACCCCTTTTATATACAATTATTTTACAAGTCACGATTCTTTAAAAATCAGATATGGTTATACTGATATTAAAGAATTGAATTCAAAGGGTATTATTCTGCTGCTGCATGGCAGGGCAGAATTTATAGAAAAGTATAACGAAGTAGCAATTTTTCTGAATAATAAAGGATATGATGTTATCAGTTTTGACTGGAGAGGGCAGGGACTTTCAGAACGACAAACAGATAATAGAAAGAAAGGCTATGTTAAAGATTTTAATGATTATTTATTAGATTTAAAATTTTTTTTTGAAACCATTATTAAACCAAAAAATAAGGATATTTTTTTATTATCGCATTCAATGGGCGGGCATATTGCTTTAAGATTTTTGCATGATTACCCACACTTTATTAAAAAAGCTGTTTTTGCATCTCCCATGTTTGATATCAAAACTTTTCTATTCTCGCGAGTAATAACTCGAGCATTAACCCAGAAAGCTTGTAAAGCTGGATTTTCAGAATATTTTGTACTTGGGGGAAAAAAATATGATTCAACACACTCAAAGTTAAAAAAAAATATTTTAAGTCATGATTTCAAAAAATTCAGTATTCAGGCAAATGAAATAGAAAAAAATCCTGATCTGGCTTTAGGTGGAGCAACCTGGGGATGGTTAAATGCTGCTTATAAATCAATTGATATAGTCATGGAAGATGATTATGGATCAACAATTACAACACCTGTTTTAATTATAAATGCACAAAAAGATAAACTGGTAAGAAAAAAAAGCCAGGAAAAGATATATAACCGCCTTCCAATTTGTTCTTATGTATCAATAGAAAATGCGTTCCATGAAATTATGTTTGAAACGAAAGAGATCAGAGATACTTTTTGGAGTCATTTTGATAGATTTATTAATTCTTCGTAAAATCTTTTAATGCCTCTATCCTGCTTAGTACAGGCGGATGGGAATAATTTAGAAAAACAAAAAAAGGGTGGGGGGTGAGATTTGAAAGATTATTTACAGATAATTTCTTAAGAGCATTAACCAAAGACTTTTCACTTCCTAGTGTTTCAAACGCAAATTTGTCAGCTGCAAATTCATTTTTTCTTGATGAAATCTGCATTAAAATAGAAAGAAAAAAATCAATTGGGGAATATAGCATTCCAAAAAAAATTAAACCTGCATAAATAGAAATTTCATTCATTGAAAAAGCATCAAAAAGTCCTTTATAGGAAATAAAAAAAGATAAAAGATAAAATACAATTCCCATCTGTAAAATCGCTATACTTAAATTTTTTATAATATGCTTTTTTTTGAAATGCCCCATTTCATGTGCTAGCACAGAAACCAATTCATTTGTAGTATGGTCCTTGATTAATGTATCAAAAAGGACAATTCTTTTAGTTTTTCCAAATCCTGTAAAAAAGGCATTTGATTTTGTACTTCTTTTTGAACCATCCATAATAAAAATATTATCTAAAGCAAAGTTTATGGATTCAGCATATTTAAAAATTGCATCACGCAGGTTTCCTGTTTGAAGAGGTGTAAATTTATTGAATAAAGGTAGAATCCAGGTGGGTACAATATATTGTATAATTAAAATAAAACAGGTAGTAGTTGCCCAACAGATAAACCATGCATTTACCCCTGCATATTCAAAAAATATTAATATTATTGAAAGAAGAATTCCACCAATAAGACTTGATAATATTATGGTTTTAACAGTATCAATAAAGAAAAGCACAGGTTTGGTTTTATTAAATCCAAATCGTTCTTCAATAATAAAAGTTGAATAGATATTAAAGGGAATAGATAGAATGAATTTTGAAATTCCAAGGATAAAAATATATAAAAGACCTGTAGTAATAGTATTAAATTCAAATGACCTGACAAAAGAATCTAACATTGGAAATCCATCAAAAAACCAGAACATTAATAGAATAACAATATCAAAGAAAGATGAAATTTGTCCAAATTTAGTTGTTGCCTTCAGATATTTTTGTGATTTTTTGTATTGATCTTGATTATAAAAATTTTGAAATTCAGCCGGCAAAGCATCCTTAATATTTTTTATATTCAAATGATCTGCAAAAATATTAAGGAAAAAGTCACCAAAAAGTGCGGCTAAAATCACAATTGTGATAATATTGGAAGAAAAATACATTTATAGTATAAATATAATGATAGGTTAATTTAAATTATTGATCGTTTTTCTGAGGTGTCCTGAGCATTTGAATGTCACAACTCTTCTTTCAGCGAGCGTCATTTCTTTATTTGTTGCTGGGTTTCTGCCCT